>JAAZGG010000200.1 GCA_012511355.1 bacterium
AAGCTGAAGAATTAGAACTGGCACCAGAAGTTAAGGAAAGTGAAGAAGTTCCTGTAGAGGCTAGTGTGCCAACAGAAGAAGTTTTAGAAGAGACTGCTAAAGTTGAAGAGAAAAAAGTTGCTGAAGATATTGTGCCACCTTTACCAAAAGAAGAAAGTCACTTAGAGGATATTTTAGCTAGAATGCCGACGCCTAAAATCAAGGCCGAACACATTCCTGTTGTCGAGGAAAGTCAGCCTGAGGAAGTAGAAAAACCAGTTGAGAAGAAGACGGTTGCTAGAAAATCCAATAAGGCGAAAAAGAAAGAAGAAGAGGCAAAGGCGAAGGCAAGAGAAGAAGAGGCTCGTAAGAACTACATGCCAGTCTACACCGAAGAAGAACTCAAGGCCATTCAAGAGGAAGAAGAAGCGGCTAAGAAGGACGACTACGATTATGACTACGATGAAGAAGATTACGATGAGTACTATGATTAAGGTTAAAAAAATTCCTTTGAGAAAGTGTGTAGTAACTCAAGAGTTATTACCTAAAAAGGAACTACTTAGAGTTGTTAAAAATAAAGAAGGCGAGGTCTTTGTTGATGAAAGCGGTCGGGCTAATGGGCGTGGGGCTTATTTAAAAAAAGAGGCCGCGGTAATTGAACTTGCCAAACGCAAAAACGCCCTGGCTAAAGCCTTAGAGATCGCGATACCGGAGAGTATTTATGAAGAATTGTTAAAAAAGATTTAAAAGGAGGTTGAGCTTTTATGGCTAAAAAGAGAATCCGTAAATCTAAGCCAACTGATAGACGGACATCCAATGTTCAAAGATTTACTCGCGCGCCAAAAGAACGCGAGAAGCTAAATGGCGGGGTTTTTACCTATTCAGAGCCGATTAGTGTTACCAAATTGGCAGAGTCTTTGAATATAACTGTCACTGAGATTATCAAATTTCTCTTTATGGATGGCAAGATGGTCAACATCAATTCAACCCTTGATGATGATTTAATCGCTCTAGTCTGTCTTAATTTTGGCTATGATTTCAAAAAAGAAAAGGTAGTTGATGAGAGCAATTTCGAAGAAATTGACATCATCGATGATCCCAAAGATTTGGTGGAAAGACCTCCAGTTGTTACTATTATGGGCCATGTTGACCATGGCAAGACTACCTTGTTAGATGCTATTAGAAAAACCAAAGTTGCGGAAGGCGAAGTTGGGGGCATCACTCAGGCAGTTGGGGCTTATCAAGTCGAGATTAAAGGTAAGAAGATCACTTTCTTAGATACTCCAGGTCACGCGGCTTTTACGGCCATGCGGGCTAGGGGCAGTCAAATCACCGATGTGGTTATTATCGTGGTGGCCGCCGATGATGGAGTTATGCCCCAAACTAGGGAAGCGGTCGATCATGCCAAAGCCGCCGATGTGCCCATTATTGTTGCCGTTAATAAGATGGATAAGGAAGGAGCCGATCCTGAGAAGATTAAATATGCCCTTAGCGATTTAGGCTTGGTGCCTGAAGAGTGGGGAGGCAGTACGATTTATTGTCCGGTTTCGGCTAAACAAAAAACCGGAATCAGTGAGCTTTTAGAAAATATTTTAGTGGTTTCAGAAGTACGTGAATTAAAGGCCAATCCCAAGCGTTATGCCATGGGAACGGTCGTTGAGGCCGAACTCGATAAAGGCAAAGGTCCAGTGGCAACCGTTTTGGTACAAAATGGTAGTTTAAGGACAGGGGACTGTGTCGTTGTCGGCCCTTATTTTGGCCGGATTCGGCAGATGCGCGATGATGTTAATCGCCTTATTAAAGTCGCTGGTCCTTCTTCACCAGTAGTGATAAGCGGCCTTAGTGATGTCCCCGAAGCTGGTGACAAGTTTATGGCTTTTAAGGACGAAAAACAAGCCCGCGCTATCGCTAGTACCAGGATAAGTCGCAAGACTGAGAAGGAACGTCGTGGCTCAACGGCCCACTCTTTAGATGATCTTTATAATCAGATTAAAGAGGGTGAAACAATCACCATCAATGTGATTATCAAAGCCGATGTTCAAGGTTCAGCGGAAGCGGTTAAGGGGGCTTTAGAAAAAATCGATGTTGAGGGTGTGAAAATCAATGTCATTCGTTATCAAGCTGGAGCGATAACGGAAAGTGATGTTATATTGGCTGATGCCTCTCAAGCCCTTATCTATGGCTTCAATGTGCGACCTGACGCCAATATTCGCAAGTTAGCGGAGGAGAAGAATGTTGACATCCGTCTACATCGCGTCATCTATGCTCTGATTGAAGAGATGGAAGCGGCGATGAAGGGGATGTTGAAACCGGTTTATAAAGAGATGGTTTCTGGTCAATTAGAAATACGCCAACTTTTCAAAGTTTCCAAAGTCGGCACTATCGCCGGTTGTTATGTGACCTCAGGCTTTATGAAGGCCGATAGTAAGGTTAGGCTCATCCGTGATGGCATAGTCATCTATGATGGGGTTTTGGGCTCTTTAAAACGTTTCCAAAACGATGTTAAAGAGATAAAAGAAGGTTATGAGTGCGGCTGCACCATTAAGGGTTATGATGATCTTAAAGAAGGCGACATCATTGAAGGTTATTATGATCAAGAGGTGGCCCGCGATTAATTAAGGGGGTAATATTGTGTCTTACAAAGTTGATAAATTAAATGTTCAGATTTTAAAGCATTTATCGGATATTATTGAATTTGAAGTTAAGAATCCTAAGATTGGTTTTGTGACGATTACCAATGTTGAAGTCACTAGAGATTATTCCTATGCTAAGGTCTATGTCTCAATTTTAGAGGAGCAGAAAGTTAAGGCTACTTTAGAGGCCTTAGAGCAGGCTAAGGGGTATTTACGTACGGAATTAGCCAGGCGTTTAAAAACCTATAAATGTCCAGCCTTGATTTTTGTTCAGGACACCTCTTATGAAGATGGTAAGAAAATTGAAAAAATTCTCGAGGCCTTGAAATAAGATGAAAGCTATTATTTTTGATATGGATGGAACCCTTTTGGATTCCATGTCCCACTGGTATGAATCAGGGCGCATTGCTACAGAGCCCTATTTAAAAGATGATCCTGAGTTTATCGCGCAGATGCAAAAGATGTCTTCGCAAGAGATCGTTAGACACATTTCTCAAAATTTAACAGAAGAAGAAAAGCAAGAATTTAAAGAGCGTTGGTATCAGGTCATGACGGATTTTTATGCGACAAAGGTCAAAATAAAAGAAGGCGTAATCCCTTATCTCAAAGCCAATAAAAAGAAGAAGATTAAGATGTGTGTAGCAACAGCAACCCCGCGTTTTATGGCCCTTAAGGCTATAGAGCATTTAGGACTCAGTTCATATTTTGAATTTTTGATGGATGAAGAAGAAGCGGGCGTGGGTAAATTTAGGCCCGACATCTATCTTAAATGTGCGGAAAGATTAGGATACAAGCCACATGAGTGTGTGGTTTTTGAAGATAATGTTCGCTTTTCACTGGTAGCTAAAAAGGCCGGCTTTGTCGTCTATGGTGTCTATGATGATTTAAGTAAAAGATACCAAGAAGAGATGAAGGTCTTTTGTGATCGTTACATCTATTCTTTTAAAGAGTTGTTATAAGAAATTTTCAAGGGCAGGAATCATTAAGGTTCCTGTTTTTATTTGAATTTGCTTAAAAAACTTGATTTTATTAAATATTTGATAAAATATACTTGAAATCTCCACGAAATCCAATAAAATTGTATTTGGAGGTGCAAATATGCTAGTTACAACTTCGATGTTAAAGAAAGAATATGCCGATTATGCTAATCCCTTAGATAAAATTAAGCGTGATGCTGCTAGTGGTGCTCTCATTCGCTTAAATAGAAGCCTTTATGTTAGGGATAGTAGTATTAATCCCTGCTTACTAGCCTCTTCTATCTTATCACCATCATATCTAAGTTTTGATTATGCCTTGTCGTATTATGGTTTGATTCCCGAGAAAGTTTTCGCCATTACCTCGGCCTCTTTAGGTTTAAGAAAGAATAAATGTTTTGAAAATAAGTTAGGCCGATATGAATACAGCGATATTCCAGCTGCCGCTTTTTCTGAAGGCTTAACTTATTTAAAAGAGGGCGATTATCTAGTAAAGATGGCCACGAAAGAAAAGGCTATTTG
>JAAZGG010000201.1 GCA_012511355.1 bacterium
AAGGGAGGCCATTGAACACTCAAACTCTAAATCTTTTTCTAAATTCTTTGTTCTAGAAGGCTTTCTTTCAGAATATTGCTTGAGCAAACGATGAACCATTAAATCCGGATATCTTCTAATTGGGGCCGTGAAATGCGTATAACAAGAACTCGCTAAACCAAAGTGCCCAATATTTTCTGTTTGGTAAACGGCTTTAGCTAAACTTCTTAAAAGCAAGCTAGAAACGACATTGTGAATATCATCATCTTTAGTTCTTGTTAACAAGGCTTGTAATTCTAAAGGATGTATGCCTTTTTTACTCAATTTTATGTTATAACCACGTGCCTCAATTAAACGACAAAACTCATTGAGTTTGGCAAGTTTAGGTTTATCATGCACCCGATAAACAAAGGGAAGACTTTGCCAATAAATATGATTGGCCACGGTTTCATTGGCAGCAACCATGAAATCTTCAATAAGCTTTTCACCTTCGTCTTGAACACGTAAAAAAACATCAACAGGGAAACCTGTCTCACCAACAACAATTTTCGCCTCACCAATATCTAAATCTAAAGTTCCTCTTTTTTCTTTCATTTTTCGCAAAATATGCGACAACTCTAAACCTTCGTTGAGCATTTGGGCTAAATCTGGTTCAAATTCGTGTTTCCCTTTATAAAAGGCATTAACTTCCGTATAATTCAAACGCTGGGAGGATTTAATATAAGAATCATAAATTTCATAATCTACTACCTCGCCCTCGTCATTAATTGTCATTTCACAGGACTTTGTTAAACGAAGTACCCCTGGATTTAAAGAACAGATACCATTCGATAAGGCATGCGGGAGCATGGGGATAACATAATCTGTTAAATATATTGATGTCCCGCGCTTAAAAGCTTCGCGATCAATCAAACTGAATTTTGTAACATAATGTGAAACGTCGGCAATATGAACACCAAGATAGTAGGTTCCATCAGGGTTCTTATGACATTCGATAGCATCATCAAGATCTTTAGCATCTTCACCATCAATCGTAACAATCAATCGCTCGGTTAGATCAACCCGATCTTTTAACTCTTCATAACTAATTTCACTAGGGATATTTTGTTCTACTTCTTGTAAAACTTCCTCACTAAAACGCAAAGGAACATTGGCTTGATAGGCCAAAGATAGAATATCAACTTTTGGATCGTTTTTATGCCCTAAAATTGTTGTTACTTCACCAATAATCCTCGGTAAACGCCTACTAATTTTAACTACTACCCTATGACCCTCTTGGGCATTTTTCATTTTCTTACTATCTAAATCAATAAGCGGAAAAGAACTTTCTAAAGGGTGAAGATAAGGACTGTGGCGTCCAAACATAACTTCACCGACAATATTGCCATCATAGGCTTTGACAATTTTGTAAACATGAGCATTAGTGCCCTTACGGGAAATTAAAACACGATCTTGATAAATAGCACCCATGGAATTTTCTTCAGCAATGTTGTAAGTTTTCTTTTCTTCATCTTTGCCCACTTGAGCAATTAAGCCTTTAGAGGTGGCTTTAATTATGGTCGCCAACTCATAACCATAGGCCTCAGATAAGGCAATCTTGCCGTTTTTAGTTAAAAAAACTAAGCCTTCTTCTTCCATGGCTTTAACTTCTTTCTCAAGTCCGCGCTTGATTCCAAGCTTTTCTTTAAGTTCCTCAAGCGTTAAAGGTTGTCGACGTATCTCTTTAAGCAAATTTAAAATTTTTTCTCTCATCGTTCATACTCCTTTAAAAAAAGATAGAGGGTTTTAGTTTACCCTCAGTCTTATAATAATACGCGAACAGCTACTGCCATAAAAAAGAACAAGCCTGCCAGAACAAACGTTATTCTGGTTAAAGCTTTTTCAGTACCTCGTTCTTTCATCGTGGCAAACGAGTGAGCGTTACTCAAACCACCCATGATTGAAGAAGAAGCCCCTTCGCCTTTTCCGCCTTGAATTAAGGTTATAATAATGATAAGTACGGCAATTACCAGAAAGATCCAATCAAGAAAATGCATAAATTTCCTCCTTCATCATAAAAATTCTACGTATTTCATTTTACACACAAATAGTTAAACACGCAAGTTCTTTAAATTAAAATGGGCTCATTTCCGCTTTGATTTCTAAAATTGCATCTCTTAATTCGGCGGCCTTTTCAAAATCTAGTTCTCTAGCAGCCTGACGCATTTCTTTTTCTAGATTCTTGAGTAATTTATTGGTTGCCGTGCGACTTAAAGGCTTCCCGTCCTTTAGATATTTTTCAAGCCCAGTTACCTCTTCAGTCAAATGAATTGGCTCTTTGATTTCTTTATGAACGGTTTTAGGAATAATATTATGGGTTTTATTATAGTTTTCTTGGATTTTTCTTCGTCTCTCTGTTTCGTCAACTGCTTTTTTCATTGAATCAGTGATTTTGTCAGCATACATAATAACCTTGCCATGTTCATTACGGGCCGCTCTCCCAATAATTTGAATCAGTGATCTTTCGCTACGCAAAAAACCCTCTTTATCGGCATCAAGAATAAGAATCAGAGAAACTTCAGGAATATCTAAGCCTTCTCTTAATAGATTAATGCCTACCAAAACATCATATTTGCCCTTTCTTAATTCGTAGATGATTTCAGTTCGTTGTAGGGTCTTTGTTTCGTTATGAAGATAGGCTACTTTTAAATTTTGCTGTTTCAAAAAGGTTGTTAATTCTTCAGCCATCCTAATAGTTAAAGTAGTAATTAAAGTTCTTTCATTAGCCTTTATTCTTTCTTTAATTTCTTGAATAATATCGTTAATCTGGCCCATTGTTGGCCTTATTTCTACTACTGGATCTAATAAACCTGTTGGCCTAATAATCTGTTCAACTACTTCGTTACCAACCTTTTCCATCTCATAATCACCAGGGGTGGC
>JAAZGG010000012.1 GCA_012511355.1 bacterium
GCAAAAATACTTTTATTATAAAACTCGCTCCTACTAACGCCAAGCCAACTTCTTAAATTATTCCCACTTAAATCATTCCAAGTAATCCCAGTTTCTTGCGCTTTTTTACCTGGTGCTTGACCAACTAAAAGAATTTTGGCGTTTTTACTTACACTATAAACTGGAAGATAGTTATTATCTTTATAATGCTTGTTTTCTGGATCATCAACAATTTGTTGATAAATCTCTTTTAAACTATCTTTTTTCATAGAAAACTTGTATACTCTATTCATGATTATAGTGTTGATCGAGTATACGTTTCCTTTCTTAAAAGTTATACACTATAATTAAAATGAAGGCGCTGTGGATTTGAATCATATTTATGTAGCATTGACTACCAAAAGGAGACTCTTACCACAGTTCCTATTTTTTACTAGTAATTAGTTATCTAGCGCTAGACGCTTTATCACAAGAGTATGGAAATAGGAATCCTGTGTCAAACAACAGTGCCAAATAAACTAAAGGGGTGATTTATATGTATCTAGTCGGTATTGATATCGCTAAATACAACCACCAATGCTCCATAGCTACTGGAGCTGGTGAAGTTATCAATGAGTTTTCATTTGATAACAACTTATCTGGTTTTAATGAGTTATTAAATGCCTTAAAGTCTTTAGATAAGGCCAAAAAAATAAAAATCGGCCTTGAAGCAACAGGACATTACGCTAACACATTAAAACAGTTTCTTTCTATTAAGGGTTATACCTTTATTGAGTTTAACCCTTATCTTGCCAAACAGTTCTTCAAATCCACCACAATTAGAAAAACTAAAACCGATAAAATCGATGCAAGATTACTATCTAGTATGTTAGCCTCTGTTGACTACAAGGCCTTACATACTAAATCTTATCATATTAATGAATTAAAAGCACTTACTAGAGCTAGAGATTCACTAATAACTGATAGATCTAACTATCTAGTTCAAATAACAAACGCTTTAGATAACGTGTTTCCAGAGTTTAAATCGTTTTTTAGTAACAGACTCGGTCAAACTCCACTTTATATCCTTAATAGGTATGATAGCTTAGAAAAAATATCTAAAATAACTAGAAAACAATATGATAAACTACACAATCTTTCAAGAGGTAGATTTACTTATAATAGGCTTCTACAACTTAAGCAATTAGCGAAAGATTCTATAGGAATCAAAAGCAAATCTTATTTCTCGTTAATTAAACGATATATTAGTTTAATCAACAACCTTAACAAAGAACTAGATCTTATCGAAAATGACATCTACAGTATCATGTCTATGGTTGATACTAAACTTACAACAATACCTGGAGTAAGCCTTATGTCAGCAGCAATAATAATAGGTGAGATAGGCGATATTAATAGATTTAGTAATTCTGCTAAGTTAACGGCTTATGCTGGATTTGACATCGCTATTTATCAATCCGGTGAACAAGAGTTTTACGGTAGATTAGTTAAACGAGGATCACCACTGTTAAGAAAAACTATATGGAACTTAGTATTCGGTGCTATTAGACTAATTCCTCAAATAACTGATTATTATTACAAAAAGCGTAGTGAAGGTAAACATCATAAAATAGCTTATTCTGCAATATGTAGAAAGTTAATCAGACTCATTTATTTTATCGAATCAACTAACACAACATTTGATATAAAACAATATAGATAATTAATAGTATGTAGCTAACTATTAAATCTTATATAACTTAATTTTAATAGGCCTAATTATTAGGTCTTTTAGTATTGGCTATAACTATTTACTTTAATTTACTTGACTTCTCAATAGTTATCTCCTTTAATACTTTAATAGTTGATAAATCTCAGCCTTGATTTTGTTTATGCTAATTAAGTTGTGGTGTTCACCTTTTGCTAGGGGAACAATTATATCAAAGCCAGTTAATCTTTTTGGCGGAGCTTCTAGGTGTAAAAATGCATTTTCATTAACAAGAGCCAAAAGTTCAGCTCCAGGACCATATGTTTTAGCTGCTTCATGAACAACTAAGAACCGGCCAGTTTTTTTAACTGATTTAATAATTGTTTGTTTATCGATTGGGCTGATTGTTCTTAAATCAATTATTTCAATAGTATAAGAACTTTCTTGTTCAATTTCTTTTACAGCTTCATTAATTTCTCTTAACTTAGCTCCCCAGCCAACAACTGTTAAATCGTTGCCTGATTTAATAATTTTAGCTTTACCAATTTCAATCTCATATTCTTGCTCAGGGACTTCTTGCCTACCAGAGCGATATATTCTTTTTGGTTCCATAAAAATAACAGGATCATTACTTTTAATTGCGGCAGTTAATAATCCTTTTGCGTCATAAGGAGTAGATGGAATAACTACCTTAAGACCAGGTACATGTCCTAAAAAAGTTTCTAGGTTTTCTGAATGGTGCTCTAAGCCTTTGATTCCACCACCAACAGGTATTCTAACAACTACCGGAACAGGATAATTGCCTCGTGAACGATTTCTTAATCTTGCAAGTTGGGTTGCGATTTGATTAAACCCTGAAAACAAAAAGCCATCAAACTGGATTTCAACTACTGGTTTTAAACCATTAATAGCCATTCCTATAGCACTACCAACGATGCCTGATTCAGAAATAGGGGTATCAAAGACACGGTCTTTTCCGTATTTCTTTTGTAACCCTTGAGTTACTCTAAATACGCCCCCTTCAAAGCCAGCGTCTTCTCCAAAAATAACCACACTTTCATCTTTTTCAAGCGCTATATCCAAAGCTTGATTAATAGCTTCTAATAAAGTAATTGGCATATTATTTACTCTCCTTTAAAAATGCTTTGTGGGTTTCATATTGTTCTTTAAGTTGAGGGGTCATTTCTTTATATGTATGTTCAAAGATTTCTATTAACTCAACATTAGCCCCATAAGAC
>JAAZGG010000013.1 GCA_012511355.1 bacterium
ACGCAAGCATTGTTGATCAAAGAATCATTGGTATCGCAGAAGAGTTTTCAAGCGAGCTGGAAGAGATTATCGGCAATGATGATGTTGTGCGTAAAAAGTCTCTAGCCTTTGTTCTACTGTGTGTAAGCACTGTATTAGACACACCCTGAACAGAAGCGCTTGACCTACTCACTGATGGAGGCAATGATCTAGGTGTTGATGCTTTACACCTGAGTGAAGTTGATGATGGCGAATTTACTGTCACCTTATTTCAAGGTAAATACACACATAAAAATCTTGATGGCAATGCTCATTTCCCCGAAAACTCAATTAAAAGTTTAATCGCTCTCGTCAGTAATATTTTTGATCCCAACAAGCAATTCAACATGAATCCACGCTTGGCTCCACGCATTGAGGAAGTACGCTCACTGGTTCGGGATGGTTACATACCTAATGTTCGTTTATTATTTTGCAACAATGGTCAACGCTGGAATACCCAGGCTCAACAGTGGCTTGACAACTCGGGACTGAGTCACAGTCAAGTTCACTGGGAACACTATAATCATGATGATATCGTCGCTATTTTACAGCGAAGCAAAACAGTCAATGACAGCATTCAACTGACTGGGGCAGCCATTATTGAAGATTTTAATTTTCGTCGTGTCTTAGTTGGAAAAGTACCCGTTACTGAAATAGCAAAACTGTTTGACCGAAACGGTGATTTACTACTCGAACGTAATATTCGTCGTTATTTAGGACGTAATGCTAATCGAGTAAATAATGCCATTCATGACACACTGATTAGTCCTGATAAGCAGAAAGACTTTTACTTTTTTAACAATGGTATAACCATGACTTGCACCAAAATGCGCCACAATGCTTTGCAAGGTAGTGATTACCAACTTAAGCTGGAAAACATTCAAATTATTAATGGCGGTCAAACCTGCAAAACGATTCAACAAACAATTAATGAAGCTGGCGATTTAGATTTAAACTCATTCAATGAGGTTTATGTATTACTCCGCCTCTACGAACTAGAAAGTGATGATGACCAACTTATTAATGAAATAACGTTTGCGACCAATAGCCAGAATCCAGTCGATCTACGTGATTTACGATCTAATGATAATCTACAAATCCAACTCGAAACAGGTATTAATGCTCTAGGATATACCTATAGACGCTACCGTGAGGAATCAACAAGTAGTGGCCGTGTTATTAGCAGCGCAACCACAGCGGAAGCAGTGATGGCTATTTGGCGAAAATGTCCACATCAAAGCAAATTCCGCCGACGCGAACTATTTGGAACCTTATACGAAAAAGTTTTCACTAACTTAAACCCTGCACAAGCAATACTTGCAGTATTAATTTTCAGAGCGGTTGAAAATGAACGTAAGCGACCAACACTACTGCAACCTGCACCTGACTTCTTACCCTACGCTGCGCACTATATGGCCATGCTTGTGGGGCAGCTCCTATTAGAGCAAGCACAGATAGACATACAGGATATAAATCATAAAAATCTCGAACAACTTATAAAACTATTAGAGCAGAATGTGGCAGATCTAATTAATGAGGCTGCCACATTATTGGAAAAGGCATTGACTGAAATTTATGGTGAACGTCAAGTTTCACTACAACAACTTTCAGCTACTTTTAGACGTGGCGATTTACTAGAGTTTTTACCA
>JAAZGG010000014.1 GCA_012511355.1 bacterium
CTGATAAATTGTTTCAACTTTGCGCTCGGCATTTTTTTCGTGTTTTTTCCTAAGTTTGAGCGTAGACTTAACTAAAATTAAAATTATTTTATAACCAATAGCAACGACGATGGTTAAAATAACAAAATTTATCAAAGCGACCACAATGGGGTTTTCCCAACTAAAGTCTGTGAATAACTGTTTTAAATTATCTAACATATTTTATCCTCCTTTTAATATTCAGCTAGTATTATAACCTCTTTTAGAAAAAAAGACATTAAAAAAGAACACCTATTGTTCTTTTTCTTCTAATAAATCTTCTTCTTCAAAGAGTAGTCTTCCTAGTCTAACAAAGTTGGCGCCTTCTAATAAAGCGAGTTTATAATCGTCACTCATCCCCATAGAAAGAAGATCAAGTTTGTACTTTTCTTTAAGCCTTCTAGCACACTTAAAAAGCGCCCTTTTTTCTTGATCGCTCATATCAACATCACTCATAGCCATAAAACCACAGAGCTTAACCTTTGGATAAGAACTTAAACTTTCTAAAAAAGATGGTAATTCTTCTAAAGTTACCCCATTTTTAGTGGGACTTGCTGTTAATTTCAACTCCACTAATACCATTAGAGGTTCTTTCCTATATTTCTCAATTAGAGCGGCTAATTTTAAAGAATCTAGGGAGTGAAGATAACTGATACGATTGAGGACTTGCTTAGCTTTGTTACGCTGCAAATGACCAATAAAATGCCAAATTATTGGTAAGTCTTTTAAAGCCTCTTGCTTGCTCAAAAGACTATCAATCCGATTCTCCCCAAAATTATTGATACCACATTGATATAATTTACGAGCCGTAACGGCATTAATATACTTAGTTGCCGCGACAATAGTAGCCGGTTTAACTTCCTTAATTAAGGCTAAAATCTTTTCCTGTTTCATACTTCACTAAGAATCTGGCCAAGTTCGATGAGCCTTAAACCAATCGCTATCCTTTAAGATTGTCGTGTTGTTAGTACAGTAAATTGTCGCCTGCTCATCCGCTTGTTTTTGACAGGCGATAATCGTGCCATTCATAGGAGCAAATAGACCTTTATCATAATCAACACACTGAGTGGTAACAAAGACTTTATCAGTGTGCGCTGCCACATTATTAATAAAAACTTGGGTTGGAAATTGATTAGCATCTGTCTTAGTATATTCACTCGAACCCGCACAGCAACAAACACTGATAACTTTAGGTTTAATAACATCCATCAGTTTCTTAGTTGAAGAAGTTTTGGAACCATGATGCCCTGCTTTGTAAAGTTCAACCTGTGGTAAAGTATTAAGCGTGACTAAACTTTCCTCACCAGAGGCTTCTAAATCACCCGTTAGTAAGTAATGTAAAGTACCACAACTAAACAGGGTACAAACCGAGTGATTATTTTCAGTATTTGAAACTTCATAATAGTATTTAGTCTTTAAAATTTCCATCTTGACTTTAGGACTTAAATTAATAACTTGATTTCCTTCATCTACCAATTCAGCACAGGTATAATGGAGGGCACCATTTGTTATCGCTGTATTTAAATTCGCCTGATAATTCTGGTACATTTTATTAGTAGCCTTTTTGGTGGTTATCTTAGCAAAATCAATAATTGTTGTCCCAACTCCAACATCAAATTTTGCAAAAATACTATCCTCGTATTTATTAGTAGCAAAGCCGGCATAATGATCTTCATGGGCATGGGTAACCA
>JAAZGG010000015.1 GCA_012511355.1 bacterium
AGGTTGAGCCACGTAATGAAAGCCCTGCTTGAACTTTTACAAGACTTTCCGGCAGTTAAGGCTTTAAGCGCTGGTCAAAAACGCATTATTGCCAATGATCGCAGTCAAGAAGCCCTTTTAATTGCGGCTTCTTTTTGGGCGAATAAGCAAAAGATGATTATTGTTAAAAATAATCTCTTTGCTGCCCAACAACTCTATGAACGTCTAGAAGGGCTAGTGGACTATGAGCACTGCCTTTTTTTCCCTGTTGATGAATCTTTTCGAATTGAAGCCTTAGCCTCTTCGCCAGAACTATTAACTCAGCGCCTTTATGTATTAGATAAGTTACTAACCGAAGAAAACTATTTACTAATAACTCATACCGCTGCCATTAGTCGCTTACTACCAACTTATGAACTCTTTAAAGCTAGCCAAATTGATCTTCAAGTTAATAGCCAGCTTAACTTAGAGGAGTTTATGGCTAAGTTAGTTAGTATAGGTTATCAAAGAGTGAACAAAATTACCCACTCTTTAGAATTCGCGCGTCGTGGTGGGGTTTTAGATATCTATTCAGTTAATAATGAATTGCCTTTAAGAATTGAGTTTTTTGGGGATGAGATTGAAAGCATTCGTTTCTTTGATCTTGATAGTCAAAGGACGGTTAAGATGGTTGATAAGGCGAAAATTATTGCCGCTACTGATTTAATTGTTGATGAAATTTATTATCAAAGTAAGCTTAATGAGTTAAGAGCCAAACTTGATACTGCTAGTTTAGACTATGAACATAAAGTTAAAGATTTAGAAAGTTTAAGTAAGCAGGAATCTTATTCCACCCTTTATAAATACTACAGTCAGGTTTCTAAAAAAGTAGGCTGCCTTTTTGATTACGCTAAAGAGGCGCGAGTTATCTATTCCCACCTAAAAGAGATTCAAGAGAATTTCCGCTTGTTGACTGAGGAAAGTTTTGAATATTTAAAAGAGCGTGAAGACACCTCTTTTATTCTGCATTTTCCTTTGTCAACTATCTTAAATAAAATTCCTAATAAAACCAGTATTGAGATTTTTAGAAGAAGTGAAAGTGATGTCGAATTCCCCTTACGTGAAGTTGAGGGAGCGAATGGCAATGCCCAACAATTAAAACTGATTGTTGAGGAGTACTTAAGAAGACATTATCGCTTGATTTTATGCCTTGATAATCCTAATCAAATTGCCTGTGTTAAAAACTGGTTTAAAGATTGGGGTTATGAACTCAGCTACTATGATGGCAAAAAGTCCTTGCCTAGAGATTCTTTATCTTACAGTGATTTTCCTTTTAAAGAGGGCTATGAGTTAGTAAATGAAGGCTATATCTTTCTTTCACCCTTAGAAATTTTTGGTCAACAATTAAGATCAAGGCGCAGTTATACCCGCTATCGTGATGCTCAGGTTTTACAATCTTACGATAACTTAGATTTAGGGGATTATGTCGTTCATGAAGTCTATGGTATTGGCCAGTTTTTAGGCATCAAAACCATTGAAAATCAGGGAATACATAGGGATTATTTACATATTGCCTACCGTAACAATGAGGATCTATATGTTCCTTTAGCCCAGTTTAAAGTAGTACGTAAGTATGTTTCTAAACAAGGAGCCAGCCCGCGCTTGAGCAAACTTGGTAGTAATGAGTGGCTGAAGACTAAAACCAAAATTAAGCAACGCATTGGTGAAATAAGCGATCGTTTGATGAGTTTATATCTTAAACG
>JAAZGG010000016.1 GCA_012511355.1 bacterium
CATTGAACCATTCAATTAAACTTATTTCATTTACAGTTTCGGATAACAATCCTTTTTCAGAGAATGCATTAAGTGCAGATAACATGACTTCTTGGGCTACTTCAGCAGCCAAGTATGCACCTGACATTGCTTCCTCATCACGCGGAGACATTGAACCATGCAACAATTCTGAACGATAATTATATGCTTTTCTTGCCTTAGCCTTCCACTCTTGTCTATTTGCACCAGACATTAAACATAAATTTGCTGTCCGCTCCTCAATCATTCTCGATACATTGTCATGCTCACCAGTTGTTAACAATCGTTCGACTGCGGTAATAAACTTTATAGTCCGTGTAGATGCACTTTCATCACGACAAGCTTCCCCAAACCATTGTACTGCATCAAGAAATCGTATACTTAAAGGTCTTCGGAGCTGAGGATTAACCGCAGCCTCCAGTAGGATATTTAATAAGCTACTCCAGGATTTCCACCTATCCGTGTCTAAAATTTCAGACCAATTCTCAGGATATTCAACATGACCAAAATATGCGTATGTTAAAGTTGTTTTTAATTTTCCTTGAGAGCAAAGTTTTAACTCTGCTCGTTTATCAGTTTTTAAAGCAAAGCCACCTACCCGCATCCGGCCAGTATGTTTAAATCCGAGTAAAAGATGTAAGCAATTAAGTGCCGCCGTCACAGCATATACAGAAACTTCAGACGAGGTTTTTTTATCACAATTTGAAATTGTTACTTCTGCAATCCATTGAAAATTTCGATAATACAAAATAGCTTTAGCAAGGAGGCTTCTCTCATGTTGTTGAGCATCTTGCTTTGATTGTTTTGACTTAGGACTGTTTTTTAACAATAATTTACGAAAACTATTTTTATCATGAAAAGTAATTGGACCAATAGTAAATAAATCTTTACTGGAAGTACCCATCAAATGACAAGGGATAAAATACGTTTCTGTTACTAATTTAGTCTTAGCTTGCTTTGCTGCCGCTGATAGCAGCCTATCAACTTGTTTTCTTTCAACTAATCTCCTATCTTTTATAAACCAACGGACAAATAAGCTCTCCAGTGGTTTGCTAATCGTTGAGACAGTAATTTGGCGCTCTAGGCCACTTCTACGTAGCGCTTCTAAACTCAAGTCTGCTAACCTTTTCTTAGCTGCTCTTCCACATATCATACTCCCACTCCCTGAGGGATGTGGGAGTGTCCATAGAGATTCCATTGGTGGTATATTTTTAATGCCCGTAGAACTGAGAGTAGCTAAACGAACACATTCATCTAAAATAAAATTAACATCATCTATTGAAACTTCGTGATTATTTTTTTTATTTCCCGTCAATTTGCGCTCCCGAATAAATATCATTACCTTAGTGGATTTCGCATCTACTACTGCTAGCAGTCAAATAAAATATTTCTCTTTATTGTAACTTAAGTCACTAACTCGATTATTTCTAAGCAATGACACTAAAGAGAAGTTCTATTGTTCAGCTCTTTAAAATTCAGTGCCTATTTAATTCCACAGTAGAAACATAAACTTATTTTTGACCGCTCAAGAGATGTTACTATATGTAAAAACATTGTTGCGATTTAATTAAATTCAATAGCTGCTTCTATATTCGACATAAACAACTACATGGAGAGAAATAAATGAGTGAATGGGTAGATAGGATTGAAAATCATGAGATATTCAATACTTTTGAAAGCCTCAACAAGTTACTTGATGAAAATAGAGTTAAAGCGGAAAAAACATCAACTGAGGCGATAGATGCACTTGACCGAGTTTCTAGTGGAGTTCGCCACATAGAAAGCTTATTGAATAGAGTTGATCCAATTTTAATTGTCCCTAGTTCGCTTAATCAATTGAATGCGAGCCTAAATAAAATTTCTGCCTCTATGGCTCTTTTTAAACAAACGTCTGGACTTGTACACCTTATATCAGGAAACACTCAATTAGATACCGCCCTACCCCAACTATCGACAATTCATGTTTTAGCAACTCCTAGTGATGTAGATAACTTACGTGAGGCCTCGTCTTCCTTTAGACGCTCCTGCGCCCAGTTAAATAAAAACTTAGAAATCGAAATTGAAAAGACACTTAGCACCTCTGAGAATCTAAAAACAAAACTTGATGAGCTATCAACAGAAATAACAAATCAAAAAACAAGATTAGATGATGCTATTACTAACTTCACTGAAAGCTTTAACACCTCACAATCGAAAAGAACCGAAGAATTTTCTTCCTTCAAAGAACAATTTAAAACTGATGTATCTGACTTTATCAATAAATCTCAAAACTCTTTTACTATTTTTATGTCTGAATCCAAAGAGAATTTAACTCAATTACATGATGATATGAACAGTGAGCACTTAACTCTTCTAAAAACTACCGAAGAAAATAATAATAATACTATGAAAGATATTGAGAAGCATAAAACTGAAGCTGAAAGATTAGTCGGAATTATCTCAATGACAGGTATGGTCGGTGGCTACCAAAAGGTCGCGAATAAAGAAAAATCAGCTTTTGTTCGCTGGAGAATAGGTACTGTAATTTGCATGATCCTACTTGTAACTTTTGGAGTTTATACCTTCTATACGACAGTATCCGAAAACTTTGACTCTGCTATTTTTGCAAATCGACTATTCGTAACAGTTACACTCGCACTTTTGTCTGGATATTCTGCTCTTCAAGCTGATCGCCATCGAAAAGCAGATGTTGAAAATCGACGCATGGAGTTAGAGTTGGCGTCTTTTGATCCTTTTCTTGCCTCACTAACTGATGAAGAAAGAAACGAGCTCAAAAAGAATATGGCTGAACGAATATTTGGACGTCACGCAACTTCACATAAAAATAATGAACAAGTTTCCCCTAACGCTCTTGTTGATTTGCTCAAACAAGCTCTTGAAAGTATAGGAAAATCAAAAAATTAAAAGACCTACTTTTTACTTTTATAGAACCTCAACTACTTTGTCTGAGCCAGGTAATCCCCCCGCAAAACCGCATTGTGAACTGACCCCATAAAAATGGGGGATTACCATGGGCCTTCTATATTGTTACCCCTATATATTATCGCTAATATAGAAGGATAAAAGGCTCAATGTCCACCATCATCCCAGAGTGCGATAACTTATTCCACAATAAAAAAACTAATATTTTTAGGCCCAGATATCAGCGTAATTGAATTTTCTATGATATCTAGACGACAAAAATACTTAATGTTTAATCTAATGTTAAACTAAATAACACTTGTGACAGCCAGTCTTGTGACAGCCAGTCTTATTGATGGCACTTTATATGTAAGCTTTAAAGGAACTATCAATTTAAATGTTTATAGGTTAACTGACTATTTGATGGTGATAGAGCAACACCACTAATTAAATTATTTATGGAGCCTTTAGGTTCCTTAGTTTTATTGCTTATGTAACGAAAAATAAATATTATTAAGGGAATACTTAAATAAAAGACGGAAGACTAAAATGATAAGAAAAATTAATCTAATCCATTATCGACGCTTAAAAAATATAGAATTATATTTTTCACCAAATGTTAATGTTGTTTCAGGATTAAATGGAACTTGTAAATCGTCAATTCTTTATCTTATAAGCAATGCTTTTCAAGCAGAAACAAACAGATCACTAAAACTAGTTGAGCCCACAACTCTAAGTACTCTAAACGCGCTAACCGATAATGTAAACAAAAAAATAGAAACTTTAACAAAAGGAGACAAAGAGTATAACGATCCAGCTTACGGGGTCTCCGGTCCTTTGTATTCGATTGAGTATTTAAACGACATTATAATGAAATTTCGTAGGCATAACACCAAAACTAACGCTCGTTTTAGATTGGCACCTATGTACAGCGCTGGTGAAAAGCTTCCTGTATTACGTATTGTTTATTTGAATTTATCACGCCTTGTCCCATACGGAGAAATTGCTGATACCGTAAAAGGTCAGAAAAAATCAAAACAACTTCCCGAAAAATATACACAAATTTTTCATGACTTAGTAAAAGAAATATTAAACATCTCCATTCAAGAATCAAAACCTGAAGTCATCGATGGAATAAAAACAAGAAGTGACTATAAGACTAATTCAACTGGTATTGACTCTAATACATCATCTGCTGGAGAAGACAATGTAATTATAATTCTACATAATTTAGTTTTACTTCAATATTATTATGATCAGCTAGATAAAGAGAAAATAGATGACACTTTACCCCAATCTATTCTCCTAATCGATGAATTGGATGCAACACTACACCCAGCTTTACAAGTGCGTCTCGCAAATCTCATCATAAACTATTCAGCAGACTTCAAAATACAGGTATTTTTTACTACTCACAGCCTATACCTTATAGAGCACATGTTCAAAAGAGCGCAAGTAAGAATCAACTATTTGACTCATCAAGATGATCATGTAACCTTGCTGCCAGAGCCAACGATAGAAAAAATAGAGCGCCACTTACAAGAATCATTAACAAACAGAGCTCGTGATAGTCATAGGATCCCCATTTTTTCGGAGGATCCTGAAGCAAGAAAATTTATTGATGCATTATTCGCTTACTATAAGGAAAACTGCAAGTACTTTCAAAAGGTTTCTAATAAGTTTCATTTTGTTGAAGCAAATATTGGATGCAACACTCTTCGAGCTCTTTTTACAGATTCATATTTAGATAGAAATACAATGAATGCAATTTGCATTCTAGATGGCGATGGCGGCGACAAAAATACAAAAAAAAATATTATTGTTCTTCCAGGTAAAAAATCTCCAGAAAACTTAATATTTGATTATATTACTGATCAATATCAAAACAATGGAACATTCTGGAATAGCGCTAAACCACTAGACCTAGGTTTTACAAAGCAAAGATTTAAACAACACATCCTTCCAAAAATCGAATCAATTCAAGAAACAGTTACAAAATCGGGGAAAAAAGAAAGAGAAGTTAAGAAGCAAGTTTTTAATGAAGACACTGAATATTATCAAATAGTTATTGATCATTGGGTAAAACATAACTTTGAGCTAATTCAAGCTTTTTATTATGATCTCAATTTTTGTTTCAGACAAGTTGCTTTATTACACAATATTGACCCAGATATTTGGCCAAAACAATCTATACTAAAAAATGAGAATCTTACATAATCCTCCATTAGATTTATTTATTGGCCAAAGCCCATTTATTTTGTTAGCATCCACATTAATAATGTGCTTTATATTAACTACATAATGAGATTCCATACCCCTCTTCGCTATCCGGGTGGCAAAGGTAAATTCGCCCCTTTCATTAAGTCATTAATTGAAGTTAATGGACTTCGTGGTGGGCATTATCTTGAATTGTATGCAGGCGGGGCAGGCGTAGCATTAGAGCTGTTATTTAAAGAACATGTATCAGACATCCACATTAATGATTTAGATCCAGCTGTTGCTGCCTTTTGGCAGGCTAGTGTTGAGTTAACGGATGAGTTAATTACCAAAATTAGAGAAGTAGACATCACGATTGACAATTGGCACTACTATAAATCCATTATGGAAGACAACGATAATAATGACATTCTTGAAAGAGGTTTTGCAACTTTTTACATGAACCGCTGTAATCGGTCAGGAATCTTAAAAGCTGGAGTTATCGGTGGAAAGACTCAATCTGGTGATTGGAAGTTAGATGCTCGTTTTAAAAAAGAGAACCTAATACCACGATTTGAAAAAATAAAACAATACAAGGATAGAATTCATGTTTACTCTGAAGATGCTAAAGACCTTCTAATAAGATGTGATGAAATTTTACCTACTAAAAATTCTCTTATATACCTAGACCCGCCTTATTATGTAAAGGGTCAAGGATTATATAGGAACTTTTATAATCACCAAGATCATATAGACATTAAAGAAACTCTAGACAAAATCGAATTCCCTTGGTTGGTTTCATACGATAATGCTCCTGAGATAAGGAGCATATATCAAGGATATAGAACACAAACTCACATTCTTACTTATACAGCCCAAGAAAAAAAGCTTGGGGATGAGATTTTATTCTTTAGCAAAGGACTTGAAATTCCCAGAAAAGGACTTCGTCAAACAGCATAATTTGCAACGACTACCCCACCCTACTCAACCCCCAACGCCTTAAAAACAGCATCCACTGGATCTGAGTAAAAACTAGTCTGAAACTTGGTAAATAACTCCATAGGGATTGATGGAATATCCACAGCGCTACTCATTGGTAGTGCTACTTTTTTGGCACCAGCATCGAAAGCTACTTGAAGGCACTCTGCAATACTTTCTACAGGTGTTACGGAGCCTCCAAGGCTCATGTCACCAAGTACCACCATCTGGTTCTGCACTGGCTTAGCAAGTAGTCCTGATGCAAAAGCAACTAAAGCAGGAAGTGCTAGGTGGGTTAATGGTCCAGTATTTTGTAGTTCAACAACGTGTAAATGGAAGTCATGATCTAGAAGTTTGTTGCCCCCTGATATGCGTGAAGCGTTTGCTTTGAAATAATCAAAAGCAATTTTCACCTGCTCTTTTGCACTGCCTGAGTTCCACAGCCCAGAGGTCGCAAGCTTACCCGACCCCTTGGTTACTTGCAGTTCTAATCGGTACAAGCCTGGCATTCCCTTATTACTCAAGCCGATAGTATGCAAGAACCCTGGTTTAGCGGGCTCATCGGGAATAAGACCGCCGCCGCGTTGTTCTTTGACTGAGACGAAATGCTCCTCAAGCGTGTCATTGTCTATATAACTGAAGTGAACGTCATAAAACTCCATCCCACCAATCTTTTTCAGTTGTTCTTTGACTCGGCGACGTACTTGGAGTGCGTATTCTAAGCATTGACGTACGTCTTCTTTATCAAACTTACCATGTGGGTACAGCAGCTTCATCAGACCTGAATCTGTCTTGCGAACTGCGATAACATCTCGTTGGTTTAGGTTGTTTCCTAACTTAAAGTATTTATCAATCACATCAGCAAAGCTCATCTTACGCATTTCTCGGAAGTACTCAGCGAGGTAATCAACAATTAAACCATAACGATCCGTAAAAAACTCTGGACGCATTTTGGGGATTTCCCAGCCCGGGATATAAGCATGGAACCGATCGAAGAAAGCCGAATCAATCATGGCTTCAGGAAACGGCGCTAGAAGATGGCTTGTCTTAACTAGTGACTCCACACTTTGATTGATGTTACCGACAAAAACCATTGAAGCAGATGCTTCCATTTGTTCACGACCACGCGCAAAAGAACCGGAGGCCATATAGTCTTTCATGATCTGGACACCGTCTTTATCTTTAAAAGAAATACCGGCCACTTCATCAAAAGCCACCACGTCCCACAACCCAACTAACCCAATACGGCGACTACTCATATTATAAAAAAGGTTAGCAACTGTCGTATGTCCACCTGAGACAAGAATACTGTTCGGCGAACACTCTTTATAAATATGACTTTTACCTGTACCTCGTGGACCTAACTCACACACGTTATAGTTATTTTCTACAAAAGGCACCATGCGTGCTAAAAAATGCCATTGCACATCAACATCCAGAGAGGCTGGTTCCATTCCAATTGAACGAACTAAGCACTCTCGCCACTGATCAGTAGTAAATGCCTCTCTTCCACTAAACAGTTCATCCATATTCATGTTTGGCATCTGAATTGGCTTTAGTAGTGACACACCAAAAGGTGAGCTGTTTTGACCCTCTTCATAATAATAGCTTAGCGTTGCAATAACCCAAATTCCGCCGACCAGTAGTTTTTCGTACTCCTTGACAATACCGGAAGAAATTTCAGCATCCTTTATACCGAGGTTGCTAAATGACGCCTCATATTTATCCTTGCGCTCGTTAAGCTTAACAGTCACTCGGTCGATGATTTTATAACTACCGCGCTCACGCACCAAAGACTTTACTTTTTCTGCTTCATCGGGGCGTACATAGTTTTCTACTAACACTGTTTTGACGCTTTGTAACCCTTGATCTATGACATCAGGATCATCTGAGGCGCAGTACATACCCAACAAATACTCAAGAACATAAACGGGAACGTTGGCCCCTTCTTTAATCAACTTAGTGAGGTCTTTACGAACAACGCGACCGGCAAAATGCTCATTCAGCAGTTGATCTAAATCCTT
Organism: bacterium; assembly: GCA_012511355.1. Taxonomy (GTDB): domain Bacteria; phylum Bacillota_I; class Bacilli_A; order RFN20; family UBA1709; genus JBMNFL01. The sequence continues at coordinate 8,118 of JAAZGG010000016.1, forward strand.
TTCATTTACTGTATCCATATACATAGTACTTCGCTCAATCATTATTTTTAATTAGAAAAAGTCATCGCTAAAAGCCAAGTCGATGGTCACTTTGTAGCGTTCAAGCTCAATATTGAGGTCTTTATCTTTTATCACTAAAAAATAATCTGCTCTACGGTCAAAATCACTACCAGATAAAGAGATTTTTGGGTGTTTGATATACTCTTTTGAAGACTGATCAGTGCAGTCAAAGGTCAGAGTTTCTTCACTCGACACAAGGGTATCATGTGCATCATAAATAGCGACTGAAACAGTAATAGGTGTGATTAAATCAGTCACCATCTCACTTTGCATCAGCGTAAATGAGTGAATGTTATTAACTACTTTGAGGTTGTTTATTGTAGAAATCACCTTAACCTTTCGCTTAGTTCGGCTAGCTGCATTCTCACCACGCAACTGTTTAACTAATATAACTGGCACGACAATTTCTTGTGGCATAATTCCGCCATGAACAAAGCGTGAACCGCCTGTAAAATGGAAACGATTATTTCCTTTGGGGATCCAGAAATGAACATCCGAACTAGTGTCTGCTGTTTCTTTGGTTGAACCTTTAAAAACAACTTGATTGTCAGGAAAATCACGACCTATGACATAACGTTTTTTATTTTTAATTACGACCTCAGGTACTTCGCCAAGTTTAGTTCGATCGATTTCATCTAACTTAGTTTGTTGATACAGAAAACCATGATCTGCGGTTATAAAGAGCGTTGAAATATTCATGTCTCTTAACAGCTTGCGACTCAGCTCATCAAGCTCTCTAATTGCTTGCTCTACCGCGATAAAGGTTTCTGATTCAGTCGTTGAATTATCACCACGGGCATCAATTACATTATGATAGACATAAATTAATTCGATATTCCTTACTTTTTCTCGCGCTTCATCACGCGACCATTTCATGACTTCTTCAGCAGTAAAAGCCACCCCTTTATAAGCTTCGAGTATCTTTGAACGGGCTGCTGTTCCTTGACTTGTCTTACCATCAACAAGCACGTCATCACTGGCATTTTTATAATCCAATGTCTGATGTGGTAATAATGAAGCCATTCCAAGTGTGGTATAACTCGGTACGACGCCAAGCTGTGAAGACAAAGTAGCTTGTGAGTATCTTTTTTGATTAATGAGTTCGCTTAACTCCACCGCAGCTTCATAACGAAATGCATCACTAATGATTACCGCAACACGACGTTTAGTTGTCGAGTTTAATAATGGCTCAATGTTCGTTCGATAAAAATTGTACTGATTGGGAACATTAGGAATTGTCCAATCATTTAAACGTTGCTCACCCTCTACTCTTTCGAGCAGGTTTTTAGAAAGTTTAACTAAATAGGTGTCTGCATAATAACTATCAATTGCTTTATCAAGCGATTTCAACATCTCCAGACTAGCCTGCCGTGAAGCTTCACAATAGTGTCGGTAGGAAGTATCAAAACGGTACAACTCTTTTTCATAGTTCTTATAGATCGACTCACATGAATCAAAATAAAATCCGTCAATATATTTTTGTTTTAATGTGAATAATTCAATAGCAGCTTGTAACGCCATATAGCCAATACGATAATTAGGCCGTTCTGCAGAGTATTTATATCTAGATGCCCAATAACCATCTAGACGTTCTGAAATTATATTGGCATAATGCGCTAAATCTTTTTCATCCGCATCAGGGACCAAATCTACTAAATCTCTGATGATCTTTATTTCAATGGCTTCAAAGGTCATTACGCTGACCAGTTGGTCAACTTTAAAAGGTTCTAGTCTCTCCTCAATTTTTAAAGTAAGTGATACTAATTTGCTTACATAATCAAAGCTCTGGTAATGACTAGAACTATCACACCAACGAGAGGCATATGCAATAGTAGTTGCTCTCGAATTAATTGACGGCATTACCGAGCTAGATGCCCATGTTGGCACCTCACCGAGACTTTCACAAAAGCTGGTCGCTATAAAATGGGTTAAGAAAGTACCAAGATTAAACGGTTTTTCTCCAGTTTGCTCTTCTGTAGTAGGCTCATAACCAAACTCTTGCTTCAACACTTGCATCAAGGTCGCTGTCAAGCCAAACTTTTCTAGCTCAAGCATTGATGGAATCTCATCCCCTAAAGCAAGGTGACCCTCTGCCATTTCATCAGCAAGTGCCATCAAGATATAGATTAACTCAGTATTCTCAGCTTTGAGTACTGTAGCTATCATAGCCATATCAATTTCTTGCTCATCCGCATCAGCTCGAATATAGCGCTTCAAACTTGCTAAGCGCTGTTTATTCGCACAAAACTTATCACGTTTAGAAAGATGTTCCCTAAGACTTTGTTTTTGCAGACCAAGTTGATTAAAGATGATAGAAAAGCGATCAGCATAGAAACTGCGTGAATACAGTTTGATATCTAGCAACCAGTCATCTTCCATGTCTGGCTCAGCATATGGAAAATACAACAGATACTTATGCTCTGTCTCTTGAAGCTCTAACTTTATTTTGATTTCAAAAGTAGATCGCTCTTCCATATTGATGATCTGAACCTCATCTAACAGCAACTCATTGACTTCCTCAGTAAACGATTTTTCAGCGTCATACCAAAAAACGATGCGATGATTTTCATTAAAAAAAGCTTGTTCTAAACCTTTTTGTAGTTGTGCTAAATTCATAGTAAATTACTCTCTATGTCCTCTTGATTGTTATTACTTTTCTCATCACTTAGCCATGCATAGCGTAATTTACGCCCATCTCTTCGAACATAACCCTCAGCTTCTAACTCTTTAAGCCATTTTTTTATTTGTGTTTCTTGCAACTCTGGGTAAATATATTTAATGCTACCCAAAGCAAAAAACGTTTCTTGTTCTTCTGATAATTGCTTTAAAGTGTCTTTAAATAATTTAAATATTTCACCATATTGCGGTGTAGCAACATCGAGTGATTCATCAATCGACTCAGCCTCCTTAGTGTAATCACTATCGTTTATCATTTGATTTAAGCCTTCGGCAAACAAATCGGGTTGTAAATTTGTGGCACCTGTGGTGTAAGATACTGAATTTTCTCGACTCTGGCCCCCTTTTTCCAAAAACTCTGAATAAGGAACTTTGCTCTCACCTAACGGAATACCGCCCTCTTGAATCAATGCTTGATTCCCTTCTTGCGTACAATCCCTAACTAACAAGGGCACCCAAGCTTTTTTTAAATTTTCTATGGCACCTCCCCAAGTCCCTCCCTTATTTTTATCACTTTTAACGACAACCACCGCTTGCGACATTGTATAGATATACTTATTTCGTGCCATCGCGTTCCCTACACTAAAGCCTGCTTCCGGATAAAAGGGGCTGACCAATGCCAAGCTTTGATCTCGCAAATAACGTGAAAGCTCGCGACGATTTGAATTTACAAGAACGCCATCAGATAGTATGCCCACACTTTGGCCACCATACTCGAGCGCTGCTCGCATTGATGTTTGATCAATTCCCTTTGCACCACCTGAAATTAATGTATAACCCGCATCGACAGCTTGTTGTACTTTTTTAACTGTGAATAATGTATCATCCTCACTGATAGGACGAGAACCAACGAAACCAATCCCAACTTGATTCAAAAGCTGTTTGTTGCCCAGACCATATAAAATCGGTGGATGCTGATCACTCAACTGTTTTTTTATAGAACGAGGGTAAAACTCACTGGCTCTTGAAATAACCCAAATACCTTGTTGATCCCATTTCTCAATAGCAAAACCCATACTACCTCCGCGACCTAACAATTGCAGAAGGCGTTCAGTAGTGATTTTTCTCTTGGGGTCAGTCCACTTATCTAAAATTACGTTGTCTTTACGAAACAGATCGGCTGGTGTGTAATTATTTTCGTGCAACCACTTTGCAAATCGTAAGTACTCCGCACCAGTTAACGGTTTAAAAATTTTAACTTCGGTCTTATTGAAATAAGAGCAAAGTAGCAAGGTTGCTTGCATAATTTCATCATATTGCATATTTATTCACCTTGGTTCTGTTTGGATGTACTAGTTAATGCAATGGGATAAACAGCAACAGCACCAGCTCTTCGTAACAAGGCAGCTGCTACTGTGAAGGTCCAACCAGAATCGACGGCATCATCTAAAAGTAACACTGGACTTCTGAATCCTTGCTTACCATCTATGGTAAAAACTCCATCAAGGTTGCTGCTCTGTCTAAAACTATTTTGCATCGTTTTCTGTGGAGGCCGCTTCTCCACCATGACTAATGCCTCTCTGCAGGGAATTCCTAATTTTTCAGCCAAACGATAGGCAAAACTTTTAACCAGTTCAGGATTGCGCAGTGAGGGTATATAGGTTAGCCATTGCGGTTTTTCATCAAACTCCATTGATTTAACCATAGTAACCATAGGCTCTAACAAATCATCACTAAAATGTCCTACCCCTTTGTCATGAGCAACCAAATCTCCCCAAGCACCATCTCGCCAACTAGATAATGCCAAACCTTCAGCAGCCTGCAAAGCTGAATCTTTAATAGGAAATCCATAATGAGGGAATGCATTTTTAGCCATAGCCCCAGATATGGCAAATTTTTTTCTTGGGCTGATTTTAATGTAACGATACTTTGAAAACTCCAGTGCTTCTTTAACCACATCCTCACTGACCTCAGTCAATAACTGACGATTAGGGGTACAATTCATGCAGTTTCCGCAATCCTCAGTCAAAGGATCGTCTAAAGCAAAAGTAAGCTCTTTCATCAAACAATTAGTGGCGTTATGATAAGCCCTTAATTGATTCCATTCCCTTTTTTTAATGGCTGTAATATGTTCAATATGCTCTGTAGGTAAACTATAGTTTTGTTCATTCCTGAAATATTTCTTAGTTCTACTGTCTTTATAAATTGGAGAAGGATTCTCTACTGTCAAAAACTTTAGAACAGCTCGAATTCTGCTCACACTCAAGTTGATTAGTCTTTCTATCTCATAGTCTTTTACGCCATCAGACTGTTCCAATGCAGTTAAGACTTGCTCTATTTCTTCTTCACTAGGAAAGGCGTTATTAATAAAATAATCCTGTATCTTCTCAGACTCAGGACCATCCATCAAAACACCATAGGCATGTTCAATAGCACGTCCGGCACGACCCACTTGTTGATAATACTCCACGATACTGCCTGGTAATTGGAAGTGAATGACAAAACCTAAATCCGGTTTATCAAAGCCCATACCTAAGGCAGAAGTTGCTACTAATACTTTTAATTTATTAGATAACAAGGCATCTTCAAGTCTGATGCGAAGCTCATTATTGGAATTGCCATTATAAAAACTGGCATGTATGCCTTTATATCTGAGCCACTCCGCTAAAAGCTCACCATCCCTAATGGTTTTTACATAAACAATACCGGTTCCCTCAAGCTGAGGAATATACTCAGCAAGCCATGCCATTCGTGCACTTCGTCCAGCTGACGGCATATTTTGTAAATAAAGAGACTGTCGTTTCAGATCACCTCGGATAACCTGCAAATCATCACCTAATTGCCGATTGATATCAGTAATTACCCGAGTAGTGGCAGTAGCTGTTGTCGCCAAAATAGGAATATTAGCAGGCATACGATTTAATAAGCGAACAATCCGGCGATAATCCGGTCGAAAATCATGCCCCCAATCAGAAATACAATGCGCCTCATCGACTACAAATAAACCAATATTAGAAAGAATATGGTTCAGTACATTTTCTACTAGCTCATCATTTGCTAGTTGCTCTGGTGAAATAATAAGGGCATCAATTTGCCGACTCAAAATTAGTTGTTTGGCTTCATCATTTTCTTGTTCTGATTGTGCAGAGTTAATGGAGACTACACTTAAACCTAGCTCACCCGCACGCTCTACCTGGTTACGCATTAAAGCAATAAGCGGTGAAATAATAATCGTAGGACCCTTACCTTGCAGACGCAATAATTTGGTTGCAATAAAATAGACCGCACTTTTCCCCCAGCCAGTTTTTTGAACAACCAATAGCTTTGATTGCTCTTCAACCAATTGCAAAATTGCTTCAAGCTGCCCTTCGTGAAACTCAGCAGCATGATTAGCAGTCATTTCTCGTAATAAGGTCAAGGCATTATCTTTCATACACTTTAACTCTCTTAATATTCACAACTATTAAATACCGCTTTATGAATTTTTTCTAAATTCGAATGCCTTTCTAAATAGCTGTATCAGTAATTCTTGATTTTTATTTAGATCATCTGCAGTTAAACGAATTCGGCTACGACGCCATCTTGCATCATATTCCATGATGTCAACTTCTGAGTCTTCACCTAAAACCTCTTTAATGATGTTCTTAATTTCCTCTTCTGGGATTTTTAGTTCAAGTATCATTACACTTCGGCGCGGACGCATTAGTACAAAATTATATGCTCTACCATTCAACCAAAAACCAATGTAATGCTTGTTGTAACTGAGTTGTAGTGCAGGATCTATGCTTTGTGCTAACTCAGCTAATTTATCAACAAGATTCATTATTTCTTTTGTGCTTTTTTGTATTTCCCAAAAAGATCTATCAGTCGGTTCAGCCAGTTCTTCATCTTCATCCACTAGCCCTAAGCGCACTACATCTAAGACTTTTGTGAAACTTAAAACAATTCCTTCTGAGTGTTCATAAGCTGTAAGCTGTATAGCTATAAGAGGAATAGCACCATTAAACAGACTAATGACATTAAGAAATCTTGAAGTGATATTTTCAGCAATAATGACTGCCGTATGTTCATATTGTGGATATCGTTTGCGCTCTAAATCCCAATATTCTATCGTACGGATAATATGCGACTCATCAGTTGCACCCAATTGAATTTCCACTTCGTAACGACTTAAACTATCAACATCTTGTAAAAGTAAATCTAACCTACCCGCCCCAGTTTGCTGACGTTCTTTATCTCTAACAACCAAATCGCCTAGTTCCAATAGAGTAGGATCTTCACTAATTATTTTTTGAACCCATTGCTCTGAGATCGTCGGATGATTTTTTAAACTAACTTTCTTTAATTTAATGTGCTTCATATACTTATATTAAATGTGATTTTCATGTATTGGTTAATCATTAATTTCAACGATTTGAATCTTGTCTTGAAAACCCCAAAGGATTAATCCTTGCCCTTAGCAGCTATATCTTTTGCATTAGCCAACAAATCACCAAACTTACCATAGTTCACACGTACGCCATCATCTAGGTCTAAGGAGATACGCTGATCGGCATAGTGTCGTAATTTCTCTTCAAAGATTGAGAGCTCAGCCTGTTGTTTCTCTAAGTCCTGAATTTTCTTTTCTATGCGTTTAATCTCAGCCGCTGAGTCACTATTTTCTTTTGATGTTTCTAGTGATTTAACATAGGCTGCCATTTTTGACATTAAAGGCATGACGTACTCTGTACGCATACGCGCTAAAGTACTTTCGTTATAACGATGTAAATAAACTAATGCTTGGAAAGCGCCTAACTTACCACTACTGAATAGCCAGTAAATCGGTCTTTTCTGATAAGTTCGCATATGGTCTTTATAAAACTTAGTTGCTAGGTAACGTCGAATACTCTCTTCTGGTGTTTCACCGACTTTGCTACCTAGGCTATCAGATAACCAACGCATATTATCCTCTAAGGACTCTTTAGTCCACACAGTCCCCAAAAACTCTTTAATACGTGTTGCTGCATCGTTTTCAAACCAGTGCTCTTGAGTTAGAGGAATAATGCCATCCACATCAGCAGGAAATTTCTTATAACGACTAAGATCGAAATCTTCATTTGCTGCATGAGCATAAATTAAGCCTAGTTCGTCAAGACTATAACGGCCCATCATACAAGCAATGACATAAGAAACTAAGCGCTGACTATCTTTTTCACGGTCAGCACGAGTTAAAGTAATTTGCTCATCAGGCACATCAGGAGTTAATTCATCCTGTAAACCATAAGCATCGATAAACAACTTATTATTCTCTTCCTCAAGCTGCTTCATCTCCGCTACTGCTGCTGTGTTTTGTTGTTGCCAAGTATTAAAAGATTGCTCTAAATTCGGCTGTTGAGTACGGATGATTGGGTTCTCAGTGAAATCCCATGAGGTTTCATAGGAGTCCCAGTCTAACTTCGATATTTCAACCATTTTTTCAACCGATATTTGCACCTGCATTTCCAACTCTGGTAGTACTGGTATTTTTCCAATTGGACCCTCATGAAAATCAAGTGTTGGAGAAATAGCTAATAACAACTCACTAACCACTTTTGAATTCATTAAAGCAAGGACTAAATTTAACTTAGCATCAGAATCAGGAAAACAAACTGAACCTTTCGTTTCAAATAAGAAACCAGCAGGAGAAAAACGCATAGAAAGAGAACTACTACTAATAGTAGACCAAGTCGTACCCTTTTTAAAATCGTAGCTTGGGTTACGAATAACTGATCCGGAGAATTCTTTCATTTCACTTCCATCATTCCCCCAATTCACTACATAATTATTATTTCCATACCATTTTCTAAAGGTACCTCCCTTGTTGCAGGGATACCATTTAAATCCTTGATGTGCGTAAAAACAACTTATAGAAGAGAAATGAAAATTTATTTCATGCCAATAACGAAGAAATCTATCATTACGACCTGTAGCGAACCCTTGGCGTGGAACAGCATATTCTTGCACAAAAACACCAAAATCAAAAACATCCCTTACCTTATCACTCACCCAATAAGCAATAGGACTTCCAGGAATCTTCTTGAAATCGTCAATTTTGGTGGTTTTTAAACGTTCATTTTGAATTGGAAATTGTTGTGGGACTCCACTGGTGTCTAAATCAGTA
>JAAZGG010000017.1 GCA_012511355.1 bacterium
AGAGAATTGCGTCCTCATGGTCAGCTTTTCTATCTGCATAATCGCATCAGTGATATTTTTACCTTAGCAAATAAGGTTAGGAAGATGGTTCCTGATGCTAAGGTTATTGTTGTCCATGGGCGGATGAATCATGAGCAGATTGAAGATGCGATGATAGATTTTAATAAGGGTTTAGCCAATGTGATGATCTGTACCACAATTATTGAAAATGGTCTAGATATTCCTAGTGCCAACACTATTATTGTTGAAGATTCCGATCGTTTTGGTTTAGCTCAGCTTTATCAAATCAAAGGGCGAGTGGGAAGAGGCGATCGTTTAGCCTATGCCTATCTTTTCTATAATCCTAAGAAAATCTTAAATCCCGCGGCGACCAAACGCTTAAGTGCCATTAAAGAATTTGTTGAATTAGGCAGTGGTTACCGTATTGCCTTAAGGGATTTGAGCATTCGTGGGGCCGGGGATATCTTAGGTAGTGAACAGGCCGGCTTTATTGAAACCGTAGGTATGGATATGTATCTCCATCTCTTACAAGAGGCCTTAAAAGAAAAAGAGACAGGTATAGTTTAAGAAAGTACGAAAAAGCCTGCTCTTGATTACCGTCTTGATGCCTATTTACCCGAACATTTCACCGCCGATGATCTTGATAAAATTGATGTTTATAAAAAGATGGCGGAAGTTAAAAACAGCCAGCAATTAGAGGCCTTAGAAGAAGAGATGATCGATGTTTATGGTCGTCTACCTAAAAGTGTCAAATTATTATTAGAAAAAAGGCGTTTCGAAATCTTTATCGATAATGATTTAATTGAGGAAATAAAGGATTTCGAAGATTTTTATGAACTGGTTTTAGGTGAAAAGGTCTCTAAATTTGATGGCATCGGCTTTGATATTTTCCGTCTTTGTGATGAAATATCTCGCGATATTTTAGTCAGTTATCGCCAAGGTCGTGTTCGTATAAGACTTGCTAAAAAAGATAAAAATTGGCTAGAGTATGCCAATCGCTTTTTAAAAGACTTAAAAAGAATAGTCCAAAAATACGAAAGATTAGAGCTTACTTAAAATCTCGTTAACCTCTTTTAAGAGTTCATCTACTTGTTCTTTTAAAACCTGATAATTATTTACTAAAGGATTTTCAAGATAGACCTTTTTAAGTTCTTGATACTTTTCCTTAGTCTCTTCATATAATTCTTTTAAATTCTGATCAAGATAATTGCAGAGTTTTTGCTGCAATTCTTTTAATTCCTTTTCAAGAGTTTGGATCTCGCTTGACTCGGCAATTTTATTGGCTAGCAATCTATATTCTTGAATCAGTTCATCGCGATCAAAAGCCTTTTTTAATTCGTCTACAGCCTTTTTAACTTCTTTATCCACGGCTACCTCTCCTTCAAGTGTCCAACTCTTGGCTCTGGTAATTTTCACGGGAACGATTTGTCCAATTAAACTCTTGTCACCTTTACCTTTAAAGTTGACTAATTTATTGTTTTCACTATAGCCGGAAAGAATGGCTTCGCAACGCTTAGAAGGACCTTCAACTAAAACCTCTAGGGTTTTACCAAGATAGGCCATATTTCTTTCTTTGGCATGGCTAGCAACTAAAGCGATTAACTCTTTAAAACGGCGCTTTTTTTCTTCTAAACTGACGGTATCGCTCATTTTGGCGGCCGGCGTTCCCGGGCGTGGTGAGAAGATAAAGGTAAAGGCACTATCAAATTTACAGTACTTAACTAAGTCTAAAGTTTTTGAGAATTGCTCATAAGTCTCATTAGGAAAACCGACGATGATATCGGTTGTGAT
>JAAZGG010000018.1 GCA_012511355.1 bacterium
TAGTAAAGAATATAATCAATGGCACCCCTCGTCTCTTTACCAGCGTTAGTAACGGCAGCCGCACCTTTAGTTTGATAGAGTTCATCAATATCTTTAACTCCCACTAAAGGTTTAACAACCCTTACCTTCAAGCGCGTACGACTCAGAGCCTCTAATGTGCGATAAGTAGCCGTTGCTCCCGCTTTATCAGCATCAAAGAAAAGACGAATCTCGCTTCTTAAGGACTGCAACAATCGCAAGTGTTAATTAGTTAAAGCCGTGCCCATCGTGGCCACCACGGCCTTTAAACCCACCCTTGTTAGAGTGATAGCATCCATAAACCCCTCAACCACATAGACCGCTTCTTCCTGACGAGCATGATTAAGGGCTTGCTGATAGTTATAAAGGACATCGCTCTTATGAAACAGTAAAGTTTCAGGTGTATTGATATATTTCTGCTCGCTATCTTCTTTCTTTAAGCGGCGACCACTGTAAGCAATAGGGCGACCATAAGTATCTGTTAGTGGGAAAATAAGACGTCCTCTTAAGCGATCAACCACTTCACCTGGACTAATCTCCACCCCAACACCAGCACTGATAATCTCATCAAGGCTGTAAGCTTTGCTCTGCAAAAACTTAACCGTAAGATGGCCATCAGAGGGCGCAAAACCAATTTTAAAATCCTCAATTTCTTTATCAGTTAAACCGCGAGAGTGAAGATAACTTAGGGCCTCGCTTCCAATATCGACCTTCAACTGGTAGTTATAATAAATGGTCAAATCTTGAAGCAGTTGCATAAGTTTAGTTTCTAAGCGACTAAAACTAGGCCCTTCTTCTTTCTCTTCCAAACCTTCAACCTTAAGACCGGCGATATCACAAACTTTCTTAACGGCATTGATAAAGGGAATCTTTTCGTAATTCTGGACAAAAGTAAAGACATTCCCCGCTGCTCCACAGGAGAAGCATTTATAAATTTGTTTTTCTTGAGAAACCTGAAGCGAGGGATTTTTATCATTATGAAAGGGGCAAAGCCCAACATAGCCACTTCCATGCCGAGCTAAAGGCACATAATTATTGATAATTTGGACGATGTTTACCTGCCGTCTAATTTGATCAAAATCAACCTTGCCCATCAATTCACTCCTTCTTAAAATACTAAACGTTCACCTAAATAGGTTTTTAAATCTTTAATGGCAACGCGCTCCTGTTTCATCGAATCTCTTTCTCTTACAGTAACCGCCTCATCTTCTTTACTCTCAAAATCATAAGTAACACAAAAGGGTGTTCCAATAGCATCTTGACGGCGATAACGCTTGCCTATGCTACCACTTTCATCATATTCACAGTGATAGAGTTTGGTTAAGGCGTTAAAAACCTCTTTGGCGCCTTCACTCAGTTGCCTAGAAAGTGGGAAAACCGCCACTTGAACTGGGGCGACCAAGGGATGGAAACGCATCACTATCCGCATATCTTTTTCTAATTCTTCTTCCTCATAAGCATCAACTAAAAGGGTTAATAATAAGCGATCAACCCCTAAAGAGGGTTCAACAACGTAGGGAACAAAACGCTCATTAGTTTCACTGGACAAGTAATCTAATTTTTCACCTGAAAACTTGCGGTGCTGGCTCAAATCGTAATCACCGCGATCCGAA
>JAAZGG010000019.1 GCA_012511355.1 bacterium
AATCGATGTTGAGGGTATTGAAAAGATCAAGGATATACCATTTGGTCTTTTGGAAGATAAATACCCCAAAGTTAAAGCAAAGACCCCCTACAAAAGAAGTGTCGCCCGCTTGCAAATAGATTATGCACGTGGTGAATTCTCTAAAGACCACCATTTAGAAATAAAGGCCCTAAAAAGCTTGTTGGAGCAAGACTATCAACAATTCCCTTTAATCTTTTTTGATTTTGAAAGTTTTAGTTACCCCGTTCCTTTAGTACGTGATATGAAACCTTGGCAGCAGATTTGTTGTCAATATTCCATGTACATCGTTCAAGAAAATTATGAACTTGCTAAGCATGATTTTCAAAAGGGAATAGGTGGAGGCATAAGCCATTATGAATTCATTGGAAACCCCAAAAAAGATGGTTTTAATAATCCTTCTTTAGCATTAATCAAAAGCCTATTAGAACAATTAAAAGAAGCGGGTATTAGGTGGCAAGATAAGCGTTTTCAAGTAGTTGTTTATAATGAGGTTTTTGAGAAATCACGCTTAAAAGAAATGAGTGCTCAATATCCAGAATATAGCGAGTTTTTAGATACTTTTAGCGAACGAGTAGTCGATTTATATAAGTTCTTTTCCTATGGTTTATGGTACCATAAGGACTTCCATGGTTTTACCTCTTTAAAGGTCACGCAGCCGACCTTAATTAATGATCAACAAATTAAAAATTGGTATCAAAGTTTAAACTATGACCTTAGCGAAACTTTGGATTATAAAAAAGAACTCATTCAAAATGGAGAAGAGGCCTTGGATGTTTATAAGACCTTGTTAAGGCTTGTCCATCGCCATGGCGATTTAACTTTGCATGATAAACTTTTAGCTTCTTTGCGGCAGTATTGTAAAATTGATTCTTGGGGAACGGTGGTCCTTTACGATATAATAAGAAGGGCTGTAACAAAGATTGACAGCCAAACTTTAGATATAGAAGCTGTTGTTGATGATCTGTTATTGAAATAAATTTAGGAGGCAGAAATGACAAAAGACCTTTATGAAGCTAGTTCTCGTGTCACTTTCCAAGACACGGATATTACTGGAGAGATGACCCCAGTCGCCGCACTTCTTTTGGCCCAGGAACATGCGGGCTATCATATGGATAGTTATGGAATGGGGAATTTAGATTTAAAAGCCCATGGTTTAACTTGGATAATTGCTAGAATGCGAATGGAAATCACTAAACTGCCAAGCTATGAAGATGAGGTTGTTATTAAGACTTGGCCAGGAAGAGTTCACAAAATTCTTTATCCGCGTTATGCGACTATTGAAGACAAAAATGGGCAGGAATATGTAAGAATAAATATTGTTTGGTCTATTTTTGATTATAAAAAACGGATGATCTCCTTTGTTGATGGTCATAGTTTGGGCTTTCCTGATACCAAAGATGTTCCCGATTTTATGCCTATGCCAGCTAAACTCAGTAAAGAAGAAGAGCAGGGGATGAGCTTTGTTGATTATATCCCGCGTTATCGTGATTATGATTACAATGGTCACATTAACAATGTGACTTACATCAATTGGGTTTATGATGCTTTAGGGATAAACTTTATCAAAGAACATAGGTTAAAAAGCCTGCAAGTTGATTATTTTGAGGAGATTGTCAAGGTGGAAAAAGTAAGCCTAGGTCTTAAAATAAAAGATAATAAAGTTTATGCCATGGTTAAAGCTGATGGTAAGCTTAGCACTTTACTAGAACTAGAATTTACGAGCCGTTAGGAAAGATTGTCAGCTTTAGAATTTTTGTCTATAATTAAAGGGCTGATTTGAATAGGAGATTAAAATGAGCGAGATTGAGC
>JAAZGG010000020.1 GCA_012511355.1 bacterium
ACAATAATGACACCGTCTTTGAAATCTATGTTAAAGCTCCTTCGGGAACAGATTATGGGGCGATTATAGCCGGCGGTCGTTATGATCAATTAGTCGAGCAGTTTGGCGGACCAGACATGCCAGCTTTTGGTTTTGGCTTAGGTCTTGATCGCCTTTTAGCCTTATGTGAAGAATTAGAGGTTTTTAAACCCTATCTAGATAGCATTACCGCTTATATAATGCCTTTAGAAAAGAGTGCTTTTCCCTACGCTTTTTATATTGCTAACTATCTAAGACTCAATGGTGTTGATGCGGAAATCGATTATCAGATGCGTAGCATTAAATCACAATTTAAGAGTGTAGAACGGAAGAATGCCACCCTCGCCTTATTAGTTGGTTCCACTGAACATGCTAGTCAAAGCGTAACAGTCAAGATCAATGCCACTAAAGAACAAAAAATTATGCCTCTTGACCAGTTACTTGATTTTATCCTTAGTTTGCAAGATAAGCATTGTGACTGCAAAGAACACGAACATGATGAACATTGTGGGTGCACCAAACACGAACATGACGAACACTGTGAGTGCAAAGAACACGAACATGATGAGCACTGTGAGTGCAAAGAACACGAACATGGTGAGCACTGTGACTGTAAAGAACACGAACATGATGAGCGTTGTAGCAAGCAATCTCATGATAAAAAGGGCACTTGTGCGAAACACAAGGAGGAAAAGTAACTTATGCTAAGAACACATAATAACGGCGAACTGCGGCGTGAAAATATCGGTCAAGTTGTAGAACTGGTCGGTTGGGTAGCTAAAAAGCGGAACCTGGGCTCCTTAGTTTTTATTGATTTGCGTGATCGCTATGGCATCACCCAGATTGTCTGTCGGGAAGAGCAAGAAGAAATCTGTCGCAATATCCATAATGAATACATCCTACATGTTAAAGGAGTTGTGGCTTTAAGAGAAAGCATTAATCCACAGTTACCAACTGGTGATATTGAAATCCTTGTTGATGAAATCTCCATCATCAATACGGCTAATACCACACCTTTAATTATCGCTGATAAGACCGATGCTTTAGAAGATACTCGTTTGAAGTATCGTTATTTAGATTTAAGAAGACCAGTTATGCAACAAAAACTAATCAAAAGGCATAAGATTATCAAGGCTTTCCGCGACTATCTTGATGCTCGTGATTTTGTTGAAGTTGAAACGCCGATTTTAACCAGTACCACCCCTGAAGGCGCGAGAGACTATCTTGTACCTTCACGCCTTAATCCAGGGCGATTTTATGCCTTGCCTCAATCACCGCAATTGTTCAAACAATTACTGATGATTGCCGGTTTTGAAAAATACTATCAAGTCGCTCGTTGCTTCCGTGATGAAGATGGTCGCAGTGATCGGCAACCAGACTTCACTCAACTAGATTTAGAAGTCTCTTTCATCGATGAAAAGGAAATAATGGAATTAGTTGAGAAGATGATGCTTGAGATGTTTAAAAAGGTAGAAAATTACCAGTTCAAAGAAAAGATTAAAACCTATTCCTACCAGGAAGCGATGAATCGTTTTGGTAGTGATAAACCGGATACGCGCATCAGTTATGAACTAGTTGATGTTAAAGAAATATTCGCTAACAGTAGTCTAGAATTTCTGAAAAACAAGGAAATAAAGGCTTTAAATGCTCATAATCTCAATGATAGAATCACACGTAAAGAAATTGATTCTTTAGGTGAAATCGCTAAGAAAAACGGAGCTAGACAACTTGTTTTCTTCCGCTATCAAGGTCAAACACTAAGTGGCTCTTTAGTCAAGAACATGAGTGAAGAAGAGCAGACTAAACTTGTAAAAACTTTGGCCTTAAAAGATAATGACTTAGTCTTTTTAGTAGTAGCGGATTATTGGGAGCAAGCCTGCAATGCCTTGGGTCAAGTTCGTTTGACTTTAGGTAAACGCTATGAAAGTGAAAGATTAAAGGGTTATGACTTGCTTTGGGTCGTTGATTTCCCACTTTTTGAACGCAATGACGATGGTTCATTAGCTGCTGCTCACCATCCCTTTACTAGGCCCTACGATGAAGATTTAAGCCTGCTAGATACTGAGCCCTTAAAGGTTCGTTCTCACCACTATGATCTAGTTTTAAATGGTTATGAGCTAGGTAGTGGTTCGCTTAGAATTTATAATCAAGAAATACAGGAAAAAATCTTTAAAATTATCGGTTTAAGTGAAAAAGAGATCCGCGAGCGCTTTGGTTATTTTGTCGATGCCTTCCAATATGGCACCCCACCACATGCGGGGATTGGTTTAGGTGTCGATCGCATCGCCATGATCCTAACGGGTAGTGAATCCATTCGTGATGTCATTGCCTTTCCCAAGAATGCTTCGGCTATCTGTCCGCTTACCAACGCCCCAACTCCTGCTAGTAAAGAGCAGTTAGAAGAACTTAAAATTGAGGTTAAAAAAGAGTGAAAATAGGGCTGATATCTTTAGGCTGTGCCAAAAATTTAGTTGATTCCGAGATGATGCTTGGTCAGCTTAAAAAAGCCCAATATGAATTAACAACAAATCTTGCATTAGCTGATTTAATCATCATTAATACCTGCGGTTTTATTTTAAGTGCGAAGGAAGAAGCCATTCGCACGATTTTTGAGGTGGCAAGTAAAAAGGAAAGTTGGCAAAAACTGGTGGTAACAGGTTGTTTAGTCCAACGTTATCTTGATGACTTGATTTATGAAATCCCCGAAGTTGATGCTTTTATAACTATTGATGATTATCAACATTTCAATGAAATTATCAGTGATTTAATGATAGATAAGCCCACTAATAGTGGCGGCGTAGATTTTAACTGCCGCGTACTAGCAACACCGCCTTTTACGGCCTATGTGAGGATTGCCGATGGCTGTGATAATCGCTGCGCTTACTGTGCTATTCCTCTTATCAGAGGGCCTTTTAAATCACGAAAAATTAAGGATATTGTTTTTGAATGTCAAAACTTGCTTAAAAATGGTGTTAAAGAATTGGTCTTAATCGCTCAGGACACCACGCGTTTTGGTAAGGATAATAATGAAACTCTAGAAGATTTACTTGAAGAGGTTTTAGCCTTAAAAGACTTAAAACTTCTGCGCTTGCTCTACCTATATCCAGATGAAATAAGCGAGCGTTTATTGAATATCTTCCAAAATAATCCTAAAATGGCCGCCTATTTTGATCTACCAATTCAGCATGCCTCTGATAGAATCTTAAAGGCGATGAATCGCCGTGGTAGCCAAGAAGATATTCGTCGTCTAATTGGTAAAATTCGCCAAAAAGTTCCAAAAGTTATTGTCCGTAGCACCGTGATGGTCGGCTTTCCTGGTGAAGAAAAAGAGGATTATCAAATATTAGAAGACTTTATTAAGGAAATAGAATTTGAGCGCTTAGGAGTTTTTATTTACTCGGCTGAAGAAGACACCAAAGCCTTTACTTTACCAAAGCAGGTTAGGGAAGAGGAGAAAAAAAGGCGCTACCAAAAATTGATAGAAGTTCAACAAAAAATTGCCCGCAAGAAGAATCAGGCCCGAATTGGTGAAATCACAATGGCTTTTGTTGAAAGTTATGATGCTAGAAGAAAAAAATATCGCTTGCGCGATTATTCTTTTGCTGGTGATGATGTTGATGGCTATATCTATGTGGAAAGTAAAGATAAATTAACAATAGGAGCGGAAGTAAAAGTCGAAATTATTGCTAGTTACACCTATGATTTATTAGGTAGACTTATAAAATAAAAAAACCTCTCGGTTTTTAAAGTGGTGCCGCCTCCCAGAATCGAACTGGGACCGGGTCCTTACCATGGATCTGTTCTACCACTAAACTAAGGCGGCATGCCCTAACATTGTAACTTATTAAGATTTTAGTGTCAATAATCTTAATATAAGAGTGGAAAACAGCGAAAACGCACTAGTAAATAATGTAATTATTTGTTAGAATATTACTACTAAAGTTAATTAAGGAGGCGGTTGCTATAGCTACACGTGAAGATCTCTATGCCTTATTAGGGAAATATCAAGAATTAAAACATACACATGTTAAAAAATCGCAGGAATGTGATGAGGAAGCCTTAAAATATTTTGTCTGGCAATGCAATGCTATCGAAAGGAGTTCTTTAACTTTTGAGCAGGTTAAAGATGTCATCGCTTTTGGAGTTCGCAATGTTACCGACAATAATCGCGAGGAGTTGGAAGCTGCAGGTTTATACGAGGCCATGCGCTATGTTCAAAAACTTGTCGATAACAATGTTGAATTAACCGAAGATATCATTAAAGAACTACACAGTTTGCTCTATGTTGGGGCCAGTGAAGATTTTAGGGGGCAATATCGGACTGATTATATCACCATTCCCCATGCTCGTAATTTACCACCA
Organism: bacterium; assembly: GCA_012511355.1. Lineage (GTDB taxonomy): Bacteria > Bacillota_I > Bacilli_A > RFN20 > UBA1709 > JBMNFL01. Next base: position 4,381 of record JAAZGG010000020.1, read on the forward strand.
GTTCGGCATATTTCTTACTACATGAACAAGTTATTTGAAGAGTATAATAACGAAATGAACAAGATGGATATTATCGAGAAAATCTCGCTTTTCCATATTAAATTTGAAAACATTCATCCCTTTCAAGATGGTAACGGCCAAGTTGGCCGCTTAATTATCAACTATCAATTGATGCGGGCGGGCTATCCCTTCATTTCCTTGAAGAATAAAAATAAAAAAGAGTACATCAAAGCCTTTGAATCCTATCATATGGATTTGGATGATCATGAGATGTATCAATTAATTGTCAATGCGATTGCCGAAGAATTAGAGGCCAGAATTGAAATCTTAAGTCGTGAAGAAAAAGAAAAATAGTTAAAAAGACCAGGCGGTCTTTTTTTCTTATAAAGTTTTTATCAAAAAACTTTCGTGTAATAAAGTCTTGTGTTATACTAAAAAGGCTTAAAAGAAAGGGGGAGAGCTATGGAAATTCGCAATGTTGCAATTATCGCTCATGTTGACCATGGTAAAACGACACTTGTTGATCAGTTACTGAGACAATCAGGAACTTTTCGTGAAAATGAAGATATCCGTAGACGAGTCATGGATAGCAATGATATTGAACGCGAACGTGGTATTACCATCCTTTCTAAATCAACAGCCATAAACTACAAAGATTATCGTATCAATATTCTCGATACCCCCGGTCACGCCGATTTTGGTGGGGAAGTTGAGCGTATTATGAATATGGTCGATGGTGTTTTACTCTTAGTTGACGCCTATGAAGGAACCATGCCTCAAACCCGCTTTGTTTTAAAAAAGGCCTTAGAAGCCAAGGTAAAACCTTTGGTGGTTATCAATAAAATCGATCGGCCACAGGCTGATCCTATTAAGGCGGTTGATGAGGTTTTAGAACTCTTTATTGAGCTCGGTGCTACTGATGATTTACTAGAATTTCCCGTAGTTTATTGTTCCGCTCTCAAAGGTACCTCTTCTTATGATTATCAGCTTGAAAGTCAAAAAGAGACGATGGATCCCATCTTTGAGATGATAGTAAAACATATCCCAGCCCCCAAAGTCGAACTCAATGCTCCCTTTCAATTCCAAGCAGCTTTATTAGATTATAATGACTATATTGGGCGCATTGGTATTGGTCGAATTAGTAAGGGCAAGGTAAATGTTAATGATATTGTTACCTGCGTGCGTTTAGATGGCAGTCACAAGCAGTTTAGAGTTCAGAAACTCTATGGTTTCTTGGGTTTAAGACGGACGGAGATAAATGAGGCTTTCGCTGGTGATATCGTAGCCATTGGCGGGCTTGAGGATATCAATGTTGGGGAAACAATCTGCGATAGTGAACATCCCATTCCTTTAAAGCCTTTACATATTGATCCTCCAACTTTACAGATGACTTTTGCGACCAATACTTCCCCATTTGCTGGAACTGAAGGTAAATATGTGACGGCTCGCAAGCTTGAAGAACGCCTCTTTAAAGCCACCCAAACTGATGTCAGTTTATTAGTTGAACGTTTGCCTAATAGCGAGTCTTGGCTGGTTTCTGGGCGAGGCGAGTTACATCTTTCAATCTTGATTGAAAATATGCGACGTGAGGGCTTTGAACTACAGGTTTCTAAACCAAAAGTCATTCTCAAAGAAGTTGATGGGGTCGTGATGGAACCCTACGAAGATTTACAAATTGATGTTCCTGAAGAATATGTTGGAGCGATTATGGAAGCTTTAGGGCCTAGAGGGGCCGAATTAGTTAATATGCACACTTCTGAAACCCAAGTTCGCCTCAATTATGTTATTCCTTCACGCGGACTTTTAGGCTTTTCTACCGATTTTATGACTTTGACCAAAGGTTATGGCTTAATGAGTCATACTTATAAGGAATACCGCGAAAGAAAAGGTGTGATGGTCGGTAAACGCAGTCTTGGGGTTTTAGTAGCCACCGATGCGGGCTTAGCAACCCATTACGCCATTGAGCAGATTGAAGGCCGAGGAACGCTTTTTATTGAACCAGGACGTAAGGTCTATGAGGGGATGATTGTCGGTGAGTGTGCTTATGAAAATGACCTGGCGGTCAATGTAGTTAAAACCAAGAATCTCTCCAACATGCGATCAGCAGGAAAAGACCATACAGTGGTCTTAAAACGCCCAAGAGTCTTTTCTTTAGAAGTCGCTTTAGATTATATCAATGATGATGAATTAGTCGAGATTACCCCCTTAGATTTTCGCTTGCGCAAAGCGATTCTAAATACCAATGAACGCAAGAAATTTGACAGTCGTCAAAAGGAAGGAAACAAAGATGAAAAAATTTAAATTTAACTGGTTGATCTATGCGATTATTGCTCTAGCAAGTTTAGTTTTAGCTATCCTAATTATGCCCCCAGTGGCCGTTATTGATTCTGAAAAATTTATCTGTGGAGTATTAGCGGCCGGCTTAATCATCTACCTGGTCTTCTACCTTTTAGCCAATGCCTTTAAGTACAAAGAAAAGGCACTGGAAGTTCAGGTTGTTGTGGCCATAGAACTTTTAGCCATTGCTTATTTCGCCCTTGGCTCCTTTCTTTTAATCTTTGACACCAATATCATCGGAATCAATAATATTGTCCGTAATATTGGACGGATAATCGGAGCAACTCTTTGGTTAAGAGCCGTGGTGCTAATTATCAGTGAAGCCAATAGACGCAGTCGACAAAAGTTTGGCGAATTCTTCATTTATTTAGCAATTATCCTTATAACTTTTGGAACTTATTGTTTCTTCAATGTTAATATTACTTTTGAAACCGTTTGCTGGTTTATCTTTGTCATCTTCGTGATAGTGGCTATCTTCACTGCTTACTTAGCCGTGCATTTCTATCCTAAACTAACGGCGGAACAAAAGGCCTTAAAAAAGGAAAGACAAGCCAAAAAGGCAGCGGCAAGAGCCGAGAAAGCTAAATTAGCAGCGGCTAAAGAAAAGGAAAAGGAAACAAAAAAAGATTAGAAAAAATCTAATCTTTTTTAATCATTTCTTGCCCGTAAAACCAGTTTAATAGCTGAACCTTCAAAGCCGAAGGCCTCCCGCAACTGATTTTCTAAATAACGCTTGTAACTAAAGTGTAACCAGTTGGGATTGTTGCAGAACATCACAATGGTAGGTGGCTTAACGGCTGTCTGATGGGCATATTTGATTTTGATACAACCACCATTAAATTCTGAGGGTGGTGTGAATTGTTGAGCCTCAACTAAAACTTGGTTTAAAAGGCTAGTTTTAACATGTTTAGTTGCCCCCTCATAAGCTAGATTAATGGCCGCAAATAAAGAGGGTAGACGGCTCTTTTTTAAGGCGGAAACATAAACGATAGGGGCATAACTGAGGAATTTGAATTCCTTTTTTATTTTCTTATCAAATTCCGCCATAGTTTTCTCATCTTTGATCACCGCATCCCACTTATTGACCACTAACACGATGGCTTTATAACTATCAAGAGCATAACCGACAATGTTTTTATCTTGTTCGCGCACCCCAGTTATGGCATCGATGAGTAAGAGGACAACATCACTGCGATCTATGGCCATCAAAGCCCGCAGGGCACTATATCGATCAACAGCTTCATAATAACGGCCTCTTTTTTTAAGACCAGCGGTATCAATGACCGTGTATTTTTGGCCATCTCTTTCAAAAGAACTATCAACAGCATCTCTAGTGGTGCCCTCAATTTCCGAAACAATGACTCTTTCTTGGTTGAGTATCGCATTGACGAGACTTGATTTTCCGACATTAGGACGGCCGATTAAACAGAACTTAATGGTGTCACTTGCCTCTTCCTCTTCTTCTTTGTTAGGTAAATTTTCTACGATTTTATCTAGTAAATCACCAATGCCAATACCATGCGACGCACTGACGGGTATGGGCGTTCCAAGACCAAGAGCATAAAAATCATAAATCGCATCTTTTAGATGCGTATCATCAACTTTGTTGGCTACTAAAATAATTGGCTTGTTACTTTTGTGCAATATGGAGGTTATCAGTTCTTCATCTTGACTGACACCTGTTCTAGCATCCACGACAAAAACGATGACATCGGCTTCTTCGATAGCAATATTGGCCTGCATTCTTATCTCTTCTTGAAAGGGGCGATCTTTTAACTCAATACCCCCCGTATCAATTAGGATAAATTCTTTAGTTAACCAATTAGCCTTAGCATAGAGGCGATCTCTTGTTATTCCTTCTTCATCCGAAACAATGGAATAACGGCTACCGATAATTCGGTTAAAAATAGCCGATTTTCCAACATTGGGGCGACCGACAATAGCAACTTTACCACTAATCATTTTCTAATTCCTTAATTTTTTCAATGATAAAATCCGCGGTTTGCGCAATACTCAGTTCTGAATTATCCAAAACAATGGCATCATCCGCAATTTTTAAGGGAGCGATATGGCGCGTGGAATCAGCTTGATCACGCCGCATTAAGTCGGCTTTGATAAATTCTAAACTCAAGTTAAGTCCCCGAGCTTTATTTTCTAGATAGCGTCTTTTTGCCCTTTCATCATAAGAGGCAGTTAGATAGATTTTTAAGGAAGCATTAGGGAAAACATAGGTTCCGATATCGCGGCCATCTAAAATAACACTATTGCTACTTTGATTGACGATCTTGCGCTGTTGCTCAACCATCGCTTCGCGCACTGCTTCATAAGCACAAACTTTAGAAACCCAGGTTGTAACTTCATTACCCCGGATTTTTTCAGAAACATCCTGGCCATTTAAGAAAAAGCGTTGATCTTTAATTAAAATTTGCGCCTGTTTGAGGATTTTATTGATAGCTAATTCATCATTGGGATTAAGCTTTTTTTCTAAAACGAAAAGAGTAAAGCAACGATACATTGCTCCAGTGTCTAAATAATCAAAACCTAAGCGTCTAGCTACTTCTTTGGCTACCGTACTCTTACCACTGGCTGCGGGACCATCAATGGCAATAATTAATTTGCACATATCTCTACCTCCAACACTCAAATTATAACATATATTGCTTACGGCAACATTGGGTTTTTGTAAAAAATCTTTCTTAATTTAAAAATTTTTAGAGCCTTTTTTTCTTCACTTATGATGATTGTTAAGGCATATATTGATTTATTACTTATATAAGGGCTTATTTAGATAATATTGCTCAACTTTGACAGCCCATTAATTTTTCTACTGAACAAGTATTCACTTTTTTTCAACAAAAGGCTGTTTTGGGCTTGCATTTATGATTTTAAGATACTATAATTGCATTTGAATTTATAAATATAGGAGGATGAGATAATGGCAAAAGTTGTTGTTAAAAAGGATTCTTGCATCGGTTGTGGCGTCTGCGCTGCCGTTTGTGCTTCTGTTTTTACTATGGCCGACGATGGCTTAGCCGAAAATGTCTTGGGCGAAGATGTGCCTGAGGATTTGATGGAAGAAGTCAAAGAAGCTGTTGAAGCTTGTCCAGTTCAAGCAATTGAAATTGAATAATTAAATAATTAAATCGTCTTGAAGAGAATAGGGGCTAGGAAGCCTCTTTCTTTTTGTCAAAAAAAGTTAAAATTCGGCGAATTAAATAGAAAACGATAAAAATTATGGTGTATTTTAAAATATTAAAAGGTAATAAAGGAAGGATATAGGTGATTAGGTAATCATCAAGACTAACCCCCATATCTAAAACCGTTTGATAGGTGGCAAGTTTACCTAAAAAATTGGAAGGGGTAATGAAAATAAAGTTTAAAATCGTCATTAGGACGGTAACAATATAGATAACAATAACGCTTTCTACTAAAAAATCCTTGATCTCGCTTTGGCCAAATTTAGGAATTAAATTAATGATGAGAATAAAAATTAATATACCTAAAATTAAGAAAAAAGCATAAAGCCACCAACTGGGCCTAAGAATAAAAACCGTTATCATTAAAGCGATAGAAAGACCATAAACTGGTAGGTAAACGGCTAGCAAACTTTTGGGACCTTTTTTAAAGTGCCTTAAATAGATAAAACTTAAACCACATATGATAGAAGCTAATACGGCCGCCACTTCTCCAATTATCAAGGTGCCCTTAAGAGCAAAGCGCAAAACCGAGCGTAGAATTACAATGATTATTAAGCCCCCACTACCCAGAGAATAAGCCCCAATTAAGATAGGGATTTCACTGAAATCAATACTTAAATAGGCTTGAAAAGGTGTGGGGATTTCAACTAAAGATAGAATAAAGGCCAAGGCTGACAAAATGGCACACCAACTGAGTTTATGAGTGTCTTTCAGAAACTTTAACACACTATCACATCCTAAGAAAAAATCCCCTTCCGGGGACAACAAAAGAAAAAGCTTCTTTCATCCAGACTTTACTGTTGCCATTGGAATTTCACCAATTCTGCTTGCGCTCGCGGGGTTTACCGCCAGTAGGGAATTTCACCCATCCCTGAAGACATTTCCATTATATAAAAAAAGACACTTCATTTCAACAGAAATATTGAAATATGCCATAAAATTAGGGTATAATAACTAGCAGGAAAGTAAAGGACGTGAGTGGTGCTTATGTTTATTACCTTGGAAGGACCGGAGGGCAGTGGTAAAACCACCATTGCCAAAAGAATAATTGAAGTCTTAGAAAAACAGGACTATCCTGTTATCTATACGCGTGAGCCGGGTGGTAGTGTTATTGCTGAACAAATTCGTAAGATTATTCTACGAAAGAAGAATGTGGCCATGGATCCTTTGACTGAGGCCTTGCTTTTCGCTGCCAGTCGACGTCAGCATCTAGTAGAAAAGATATTACCAGCTCTAAAGCGGGGAAAAATTGTTATCTGTGATCGTTTTATCGATTCTTCATTGGCCTACCAAGGTTATGCTCGAGCGATTGGTATTGATAAAGTCATGGATATAAATCTCTTTGCTACCGAAGGAAAACTTCCTGATTTAACCATCTATTTTGATATTTCTTCGCAAGATGGTCTAGCCCGCATTGATGGCGACAGCAAACGCGAGATCAATCGTTTGGACCTTGAACGCCTAGACTTTCATAACAAGGTC
>JAAZGG010000021.1 GCA_012511355.1 bacterium
TCATTATAGATAAGATGCCTACTTTTTTTTATTAATTTTGTCTCACATCATTTGATATTAAACATTTTTATTTAACCTCTAAGGCATCTTCTCATCAATCTCCTCATAATAATAGGAATAATCGATGCCCTTCATTATAATTTCACGAGAATTAATCTCAGTGGTTAAAGCTTTTTTAATCAAAGTAAATATTTTGTCTATTTTCACTACACTTTCTTTCATGGCTTGTAGATAATCGTATTTCCCTATCTTGCTCCAATCAACACAAGCACCGAGTTTCTTTTTTAATATGGCATCTAGCCAAATTCGGCTACTTCTACCATTGCCTTCCATAAAGGGGTGCGCAATATTCATTTCCACATATTTAGCGACAATGTTTTCAAGTGTATCTTCTGGCATTTGTTCTATCATGCGTAGAGTTTCTGGTAGATGCTTTGCTGAGGCAAAAATAAAGCCGTCCTTTGAAATATTCATCCTGCGAATCTTGCCCGCAAAATCATACAAGCCACCAAAAATATAGGCATGAATTTGTTGCAAGCCTTTTACTGTTCCTACTTCAATATTATCAATCAAACCACTTTCAAAAAGTTCATAAGCTTTTAGTTTGCTCTTTTCATCAAGAGAGGTTTCCAAATTCTTCATCCATTTTAAGAATGTCTCACTTTTATTACTTGAAATGATACCAGTTAGTGTATTCAAGCCTTGCTCATCAATAACATCAGTATTATAAAATTTGCCATCACTGGCTTTTAATTTCAGTTGTCTACAATTTGATGACAACTCTTTTTTTCGTCTCTTTAAACTGTTCCAATATTTTCTTGGACTGACACTTATCTTTAAGGCTTCAACAGTATCCGTCGCACAAAACCACCATTTAGAACTTTCTTCATCCCAAACAGCACGAACGGGTGTGTTTTTAAAAAATCTAACTGAAGTTTTAGGCATATTATCCCACCTCATACCTTTATTACCCTAAAAACTGTTGTCAATCAATACTCCTACTCTAATGATTTTTAGCTTATTTTGACAACCCAATGAATTCATTTAATACATGATAATTGTAGCATATTTCTTGGTGTTTTTCAATTAATAAGATCATTTTCTATCAGTCACTTATTCTCTTTTTGTTTTTACTAAATATCTTTTATAGAAGAGGCAACCTTTTTGTGATTGTCTTTCTTAAAAAAGTGTAAAAATCTCTTGCCATCTGTTTGAATTATACTGCGCAGTTTTTCAAAATCAGCATTTTTGCTCAGTTGTTCTTTTTCTGCTTATTTTTGACCTATACCATTTTATATCAATAAAAGAAAACATTTTACCTTTTAAACTATTTAAGCAAGCCCAATTTCTTCTCAAGCTCTGCTAATTTTCTTTGAACTTTAAAAGTTGGCCTAGATTTACCATTTTCATACCTATTCACGGAAACAAAGGCAATACCTAAATATTCCGCAAACTCGGTTTGGGTCATCATCATTTCTCTTCGTATTTCTTTAATTTTTTCAGGGGTAAACATAATATAAACTCCTATTCTGTTACTAGCATGCTCTTTAGATAATCCCTTAAAGCATCGTCTTCGCAATATACAAATGTTCCACGAATACCTCTTGTAAGAAGTACATAGTATGTATTTTTAATCCAAGTTTCCGCATCAACATCATTAGCGGTTCGGATACCTGCGAAATCGCTTGTTGGGTGGGCATCCTTATGGAAAACTATTCTACCATTTTCATAAGTAATGTCTTTTCCAATAATTACACCGCAATAATCTAAATCGATTCCTTGACAGGTATGAATACAACCAATTTCATCAATAGACAAGGGATCATCCGCCCAAGAATAAGCCCTTAAGCCACTTCCATATCTGAGATTCCATTTCTTTGCAAAATTATCTTTGGCGATGATAACATCATTAACACCATCTCTTGTGGTAGGGTTGGAAACCCATTCGTAAGTATATCCTGCCACCACTCTAGAATGACCATTATATTCATCGATAGCAAATTCAAACTTTCCATCGGCTACTGCTTGTTTCTTTCTAGCTTCGGTATCTAATTCCTTAACTTTATCAAACATTTCATTAGGGTCATCAAATACTTTAAATTCGTATGAATTGTTCATGTTGAAAGTGGTTTTTTCATCATTTATTCCGAGGAACGATTTAATGAATTCAATATACTCTGCTCCACCTTGAACACGATACTGACCTGTTAATTCTAATTCGGGTCCTATAAGCACTTGAGAGCGACATTCCCTAGCAATCTCTTTAATGATATCAATGGTGGCGTAATCATCTTTAGTAACAGCCTGATTGTCACCAATAAAGAAGACTGAAACTTTTGCCACCTTGATAAGTTCTTTAAGCATATTTGTGCCTGCTCTAAGACCAACACCACCCTTCATCTTAAAAATACGATGGGCTTCATCAATCAAAAGGCAAGGTATTTCATTATTTGGCCTATTTGCGAAAGCAGTTGGATATTTAAACAGAGCGCTTAAGTCTCTCCCTTTGAAGGCATTGCCTGCAATTAATCCGTTGTATAAGACCTTCTTTGGCGCAGCATTAACAGTTACAAACATCGTTGTAATTCTATCGCTTTTTCTCTTTGGACTATTCAATAAACCTAAAGCATTGATAGCAATAATAGATTTCCCTGTACCTGCACCACCTTTAATAATGATTGTTTTCTTTTGGTTATAGTAACTAGCTTCTCTTACGGCATCCACGATGGTGCTTAAGGCATTAGATTGGCCCATATCTAGCGTATACATTTGATTACCACTCAAGGCCTCACGCATGAGTTTGGCAAAATCATCTGAGGGAATGGTTTTGGCTTTATTGATTTCATAGAGAATGTTGTGACACTTTTTAGAAACATACCTTTCAACAAACTCTTTAAGCTTTTGACCATCGTTTTCTAGAAAAGAGGGCGATTCAGAAATAAATGGATATAACTGTATATCTCCCATTATGGTCTTGTATCCAGCATCCATGTTATGACAATATGAACAAGACTTGATTCCCATCTTTTCAGTTTGAACATAAGCATTAAATGCCTTTAATTGACCGGCATAATTATATGCTTGATATGATGGATGGAAATGATCCTCAAAATAACTTTTGGCGACCATTGTGTGAACCCTATTTAAAGATTCTGAGGGACTAACTTCTGACCATTGTTTCAATTCCACAATGACCATGTTCTTCCTATCCTCTTTATCTAGTCCATAGATGAGAAAATCCAATCTTTCTAAACTGTGTTTTAATCTGTATTCAACTGCCACATCAACATCACTATCAACACTGCTGTTTTGAAGGACTTTAGCAATCTCGGGTAATGAATTCTGCCAAGAGGTTTCCCAATTAGGTAGCACGTTCACATGACCCGCATTGAACATCCCAGTTTTTACTTTATCGGCAATATTTCTTGTAACTAAACAATGATTGATAAATGTTTGCAAGGTTTCTTGATAAACTATCTGTTCCATAAAAACTCCTAATAACTCTTTAATCTTTACAACTTGTTATATTTAGTGGAAACACCCTTGGCTTTTTCAACAGGATATTTCTTTTCACTTTTATCCATTTTTTTGTTTACTATGTCAATGACATCAACATTGAGTTTATTCGCCATTTGTAGACAATAGTTGATGACATCGGCTAACTCTTCTTTGACATTTTCGATATTGTAATCCTCTTCATTCCACTGAAAGCACTCCAAAAGTTCATTTGCTTCAATAGAAATAGATTTAGCCAAATTGGCAGGAGAATGGAATTGATCCCAATTCCTATCTTCATTGAATTTCTCAATCCGCGCTCTTAACATATCTAATCTTTCCATTGTGGTAAGCCTCCTAAAATTCGATATATCAATTTTATAACAATTTCTTTTTCTTGTAAAGATTACTTGATTAAAAACAAAAAGAGTCCGACCCCTCGGACTCATAGATTGCTAACTGGCGTCCACAGAGGGACTCGAACCCCCGGCCTACTGCTTAGAAGGCAGTTGCTCTATCCGACTGAGCTATGTGGACACGCGAGTTTAATATAAACTCTTTATGGGGAATTTTCAATATCTTTTTAAATATTGACGATGTTTTTCATAGAAACACCTTTACGAACCACTTGACCAGTTTTGACTAAGAAAGAATAAGCGGGATAGATAAATTGTCCTAAACAAATCGATAGTTAATTGGCGTTAATTCCTAACTCTTTGATATCAACTATTTCTAAGAGTATGGGTCCTAAGGTAAAGTACATGGTAATACCTAAAACCAGCATCAAGGCATACATAATCCGCCTATTGTTGTTATAGGGACGGCAGACCTTAGCTAAAACGGTGTAACCAACACAGATACTTGAGATAACCGTGAGGGTTGAAATAACGGCATCACTAAAGCCAGCAGCTGGCGCTAATAAGCGAATAACACCATAGTTAAAGACAATTAGTAAAGCCCCTGGTAAGGCGTTTAAGAAGACCTCAAATAGGAAGCGCCCTTTGACTTGGGTATTGTTCGGTTCTAAGGCTAGATATAAGGATGGTAAGGAAATGATAAACCAATCAAAGATGATGAGTTGAATTGATTGAATTGGATAGATAAGGCCAAAGATGACACAGATCATGGTAAGAAGGAAGGAGAAAATGGTCTTAGTTAAGAACATGGTCGCTACGCGCTGAATGTTATTGATAACCCGTCTTCCCTCCTGCACAACTGCTGGCATAGAAGAGAAATTAGAATCTAATAAAACTAAGTGTGAGACATTGCGGGTGGCTTCACTACCATTGGCCATGGCGATACTACAATCCGCTTCTTTTAAGGCTAGAATATCGTTGACACCATCACCTGTCATCGCCACCGTATGTTTCTTTTCTTTCAGTGCTCGGATAAGAATCTGCTTTTGCTTAGGCGAAACTCGGCCAAAAACCGTATAGTGTTCGGCAATCTTCGCCACCACATCATCGGCCATACCATCTAAAGAAATAGAGCGATTAGCATTTTCAATCCCCGCCCTTAGGGCAATCTTAGAAGCCGTTAGGGGATTATCACCTGAGATAACCTTAACATTGACATCGCTGTTCTTAAAATATTGGATGGTCTCAATCGCATCTTTACGAATCACATCTTCAATAGTAATTAAAGCTAGAGGTTTAACATCACTAAAGTTTTGATTGGGCGATGTGATTTTAGTTGGACTAGAGGCCACAAGTAACACTCTTAAACCCTGACGGGCGAATTTATCAACCTCAGTAGAAACAAGCGATTCCTTATAATCCTGATTTAAAACAAATTCTGGGGCCCCTATAAGATAGGAGAGTTTTTTATTTTCAAAGTAGGCCGCCATATATTTACGGGCACTAGAAAAAGGCACGATAGCCCTAGTAGTTGCTCGTTTAACCATGCCAAACTTTTTCTTTAAAGCTTCAGCAGTGGCATTGTTTTCTTTAGTGTTACCTAAAACTAAGGCCACAATCTGTTTTAAACTACTTTCGGTTTCGCCCTCATATTCAATCACATCTTTAACCCTCATGGTCCCATCGGTGATGGTTCCTGTTTTATCAAGACAGAGGACATCCACGCGGGCGAGCATCTCAATACAATAAAGATCTTGAACTAGGGTCTTCCTTTGCCCCAGTCGAATTACTCCATAGGCAAGAGAAATACTAGTCATTAAATACAAGCCTGAAGGAATCATGCCTATCATGCTGCCAGCTGTCGCCACTACTGCCTCTTCCCAGCTAGCCCCAACGACCACATAATTATTATAGAAAAGGATGCCACCTGATAAGATGACTACCAAAGTGATGATTTTAATCAATTGATTTAAAGCCCGCATGATCTCAGAACTGGGCTTTTTATAATGTTTGGCTTGATCGGCTAGTTGTTGAACATAGTTTTCCTGCCCTACTTTTTCAACCCGGGCATAACATTCACCCGATACTACATAACTACCCGAATAAAGTAAAGAACCAAATTTCTTAACAACTGACTCTGATTCACCCGTTAAGAGTGATTCATTGACTTCAACAATACCCTTGCGAACCACACAGTCAGCGACAATTTGCTTACCGGCTTCAAAGATGACAATATCATCGACGACTAATTCATCGGCCTTGACAAAACTCTTACGACCATCGCGCACCACCGTCACCACTGGGGCGGAAACTAAAGATAGCGATTCAATTGTAGCCTTGGCCTTAATCTCTTGAACAATACCGATGACGGTATTACAAATAATAACCGCTAAAAATAGAAGGTTTTTGTAAGAACCTGCCACAATTAAGGCGGTAGCTACAAAAAGATTTAATAAGTTAAAGATAGTAAAAACATTGCTAACTACGATCTGTTTTGTCGTCTTAGCATTCTTATTGACCGTGATATTTACTAGACCAGCCTCTATACGCTCCTGAACATCAACAGCTGATAGTCCTCTATTGATTGTGACTCTTTTCGAGCTTCTAACTTTTTCTTTCTCTTTTTCTACTTTAGGGGCATCATTTTTGGTTTCAACATTGGCAAAGGTCTTTCTAGTACTCTTTCTGGTCTTTTTAGGGGCAACGGCTTTTTCTTGTTCAGAAACTTTCTTCTTTGACACTTTTTCAAGCACGTCGGTTTCTTTCAAGACTTCTTCCGTTTTCGTAGTTTCTTTCGATACTTTTTTTCGCATAATTAAAGGCCCCTCCAATATGGCTTAATTATAGATTAAACTTCCCAATTGTTCAAGAAAATAAGGTAGATTTAGCCAATTTTATCTTTTATGGCGATAGCAACGGCTTTAGGAACATATTGTAATAATTCTTCTAACGAGGCCTCTGCAATTTTGCTAACACTGCCAAAAGCCTTAAGTAAAGCTTGCTTGCGCACCTTACCCAAACCTGCTATTCCATCGAGTTCTGATTTAAACAAATCCTTGCTTCTTCTATCATGGTGATAACTGAGGGCGAAACGATGCACCTCATCTTGCATCCTGCTCAAAAGAAAGAAGAGTTCTGGTAAATCTTGAATATTTATTAAAAGACCATCAGCCTGCATTAATGCTGAGGTTTGATGCTTGCTATCTTTAACAAGACCCACTACTGGTAAATCATAATTTAAAGACGATAAAGCTTTCTTGGCGGCTAGAATTTGACTGGGCCCACCATCGACAATCAAAAGGTCACTAAGTTTTCCTTTCTCACTTAACAAGCGGTAATAACGCCGATAGATAACCTCATACATACTGGCGGCATCATCACGGGTTTCTTCATTATTAATCTTATATTTCCTATAGAGTCTTTTAGCAGGTAAACCATTGATAAAAACCACCACCGCACTAACGGCCGCATCACCCTGATAGTGGGAATTATCTATGAGTTCAATACGGTAAGGCGTTTTAATATTAAGGCGTTTTCCAAGTTCATCTAAAACGGCTAAAACCCGCAAATCTTGTTTACTGTTTAGGTGTTTTTCCTCCATCGCACTAATGGCGTTCTGGGCAGCCATCTGTAATAAAACTAAATTATTTCCTCTACTTGGTGCAATAATTTTTAATTCTAAAACTTCCGAAAGTAAGGGGGCATCACTGAGTTTTGGCATAATTAAAAGTTGGGGTTTTAATTCCTTTTCATAATACTGCATAAGGTAGCTGATAAACTGATTTTCAACCTCGCCATAACAACTGACAACCTCACTGTGTTTAAGTTTTAAAATACCTGAGCGAAAACATAAAATACTGCTGGCTAAGTCGCCATCCTTACTATGAAAGGCGATGACATCTTTATCAATTTTATTATTCGTCTGAACATTTTGTTGACTGGTAATATGATCAATTCCCTCAATGATCTCCTTATACTCTTTTGCCCGTTCAAAGGCTAGAGCTTCTGAACATTCTTGCATCTTCTTTACTAGTTCATCACGAATATCTTTGCTATCCCCCTGCATAAAACGCTGGATCTTTTGAATGAGTTCTTGATAGGTTTCCTCTGCTATCTTATTGATACAAGGTGCTAAACATTGACCGATATGATAATAAAGACAGGGCTTTTTAGGTAAACTACGACACTTACGTAAAGGAAAAATCCTATTTAAAAGATTAAGGGTAGATCTAGCGGCTTTCCCCTCAGGATACGGTCCATAATATTTAGAATTCTTATCTTTAATCCTTCTTGCGATTCCTAGGTAAGGATGGGTATCAAGCTTTAATTGAATATATGGATAAGCCTTATCATCCTTAAGCAGGATATTATAAGGCGGATTATAAGTGTGAATTAGATTTATTTCTAAAAGCAGAGCCTCTTTTTCCGTTGAAGTGATAATCGTTTCAAAAGTAAAAATTTCCCTTACCATCTTAGCCGTTTTACCATTATGGGGCCTGTTAAAATAGGACTTAACCCTTTTATCTAAAAATTTAGCCTTGCCAACATAGATAATTTGATCATCCTTATTCTTCATCAAATAGCAGCCAGGCAAGGGCTTTAATAAGGCTAGTTTTTCCTTAAGTAAATCACTTAACATAGTTAATCCTTTAAGACGACAATAGTCGCCCCCATGCCTCCATCGTAGGCCCCAGCATGATGATAGTCTTTGACATATTTACAATCCTTTAAGTAAGCATAAACGGCCTTTTTAAGCGCCCCAGTTCCATAACCATGGATGATGCGGACGCTTTTTAAATGTGGTCTTAAGACATCGTCGAGATATTTATCAAGCATAGAAAGAGCTTCATCAACCCGCTTACCGATTAAATTCAACTCAACTGGCACTTGAATAGACTCAACCTTATAAGTGGACTTTGGTTTTTCTTCCTGCTTCTTCTTACTAGGCCTTAAATTAGAAGACTTGACTATTAAGCTAAGA
>JAAZGG010000022.1 GCA_012511355.1 bacterium
GTATTTATAACGATACAATCTCTGTTGTCTCCACTATGAAAGATGAGGTTAAAGCCCAATTACAAAATGCTTTCCTCGCTTTAGTTAACGATGAAGGTGAAGGCGCTGAAGCCCTATACAAGATCTATTCTCACAAAGGTTACAAATTAGCTACCGATGAAGATTATGCTGGCGAAAGAGACGTCTACAACTTCAAGAAAGAACATCTTAATTAATTAAAGAACTATTAATTTTTAGAAAAAGAATGCACTATGATTAAATTTATAAATGTCGGAAAAACATACCCCAATGGCTTTCAAGCACTACGTGCTGTTAATTTAGAGATTCACGATGGGGAATTTGTCGCAATTATAGGTTTATCTGGCGCTGGAAAGTCAACACTTTTAAGAACCATTAATAAAATGCACCCCATTACCACGGGTGAACTTTATGTAAACGACAGCGATATTTCTAAACTAAAAGGACGAAAATTGCGCCTAGTAAGAAGAAATATTGGCATGATTTTCCAATCATTTAACCTAGTTAAACGTTCTTCAGTGTTGAACAATGTTTTAGCAGGTAGGGTGGCTTACCACTCTACCTTTGTTTCCTTGTTTAACCTTTTCCCCGCCAAGGATAAACTACTTGCGCTTCAATGTTTAGATAAAATGGGAATTTTAGACAAAGCCTTTGTTCGTGCCGATCAATTGTCCGGTGGTCAACAACAAAGAGTAGCTTTAGCACGTGCTTTGGCTCAAGAACCTAAAATTATATTAGCTGATGAGCCCGTTGCTTCACTTGACCCCATTACCACAATTGCGGTTATGAATGACTTTAAGCGCATTAATGAGGATATGGGAATTACCATCATCGCTAATATGCATCATGTTGACTTAGCCTTACAATATGCTCGTCGTATCATTGGCATCAAAGCCGGCGAAATTGTCTATGATGGTCCTAGTAGTGAAGTTAATGAGGAAATTCTTATTTCCATCTATGGTCGTGCACTAAAAGAAGGCGAAATTTTAGGAAATGTTGAGGAAAACAACGAAAAGAAATGAATAGCAAAGTAGAATCTCGTTCCCTCTTACAAAAGATTTTTGGCAAAAAAAGCTATATTGTCAATGGGAAAACAATAGTAAAACCTCGTAGCAAAACTCCATTGATTGTTTTAATCTGTTTAGCGGTTTTTATTTTCTTTTGGCAATTTATTCCCACCAAAAATTTAACCCTTAAATTTGACCAACTTACCGTCTTAATTAAAAAAATGTTTGATCCTTCTTCTGGTAAAAGCCAAACTTGGGATGGTTGGTTTAGTTATATGTGGGAATTAAGACGTTCGGTTGGTGAAACATTAAAAATGGTTTTAATTGGAACGTTGGCCGGTGCTGTTATTGCTCTGCCCTTTTCTATTATTGCCGCCCAAAATGTTAGCCGAAAGGTTTGGCTTTATCAGCCGGTTCGGCTATTTGTTAATTTTATACGGACCATTCCAACTGTCGTACTGGCAGTAGTGGCCATGTTCTTTTGTGGTCTTGGAGCTCTCCCTGGTATTGTTTCAATTACCATTTTCTCTTTTGGTCTTTTAACCAAAATGCTCTATGAAATTATTGAAACCGTTGATATGGGACCTTTTGAAGCTTTAGAGGCTAATGGAGCCAACAAACTCCAAGCTTTTAAAATGGCCATTGTTCCCCAATTATTGCCTGTTTTCCTCGGCTATTTTATCTATACATTTGAAATTAATGTCCGTGCCTCAGTCATTCTTGGCTATGTAGGTGCGGGTGGTATTGGTGCAGAATTGGATAACGCCATGTCCAACATGTATTATGACCATGTCGGAGCCGTGGTGGTTGTTCTTTTCTTCTTAGTTTTAATCATTCAAGGTTTAACTAGTTACATTCGAGGTAAGTTAGCATGAAATTAAAAAAGCCAAAAATTGACCCTTTGAATTTAACTGTCGAAAATGTCTATAAAAACAGACCTAGAAGATGGATTTTTAACCTTGCTCTAGTTCTCTTCTTTTTGGTTTTGATTATTTATTCTTGGAGTACTTTGGGCATTGATGTCAAAGATCGAGACTTTATGAAATCCTTAGTTGTTATGGCTAAAGGCTTTGCTAACCCCAATGTTGATTTCTTATTAGGTCGCGGAGACTTTGCTGGTGAGTCTGGTGTTCCTTATCTTATTCTTCAAACTATCGCCATCGCTTTTGTTGGCACACTTATTGGTGCTATCCTTGCTGTTCCCTTTGGTTTTTTAACCGCCCGTAACGTTGTTGGAAAGTATTCAAAAATCGGTGAAATCCTTTTAATTATCATCAGAACTTTTCCAGAGATTTTACTGGCTTTAGTTTTAGTTAGGTTCAGTGGCACCGGAGCCTTCACGGGCACGATGGCAGTTGGTATACACTCAATTGGTATGATTGGCAAACTCTATGCTGAATCAATTGAAAACATTGATCCAGGCCCCATTGAAGCCTTGGATGCTTGTGGTAGCAATACTTTTACTAGAATCAGTAAAGCGATTATGCCACAGGTCTTCCCCGATTTTATGTCAACCGTTCTTTATCGTTTTGATATCAACATTCGAACCGCTACTGTTCTTGGCGTCGTCGCCGCGGGCGGTATTGGTGCCCCCATGACTTTTGCTATCTCAGGCTGGTATTGGTCAGATCTAAGTTCAATCCTCATTGCCATCATTATCATGGTTGTGGTTGTTGATATTGTTTCTAGTCTCTTAAGAAAAAAATTATTATAAGTTGCTTATTTAAAATAAAGGATTTACCACAAGGTGAGGTAAATCCTTTTTCTTGTTCCTAGAAGAGTTTGTTTTTATAATGTTCTCTATCTAGATCTTTATAAACATTAAAGATGATACGCTCTATTTTATCAGCATGGTCATCCAACCAATCATTGACCGCTTTTACGGCAATTTCAGCCGCTCTTTGGTTAGGAAAAGAAAATTCCCCGGTTGAAAGACAACAGAAAGCAACTGATTGTAAACCTTCTTCTACACAAAGATTAAGACTGTTTAAATAACAATTTCTCAAATCTTCTTCATGCTTGCTGGTTAACCTTCCCTCAACAATTGGTCCAACAATATGGATTATCTTTTGGGCTGGTAAATTATAGGCTGGAGTCATTAAAGGAATTGCGACCTTTTGATTATAAGAAGGACCAAATTGTTCTTTCAATTTCTGCATTTTTAAATAACAGGCCCTTCTTAGTTCTACTCCCGCATAAGTGTGAATAGCGTTATCAACACAGTAATGTAAGGGGATAAAACAGCCGAGCATCTGCGAATTGGCGGCATTGACTAAGGCCGCACAGTTAAGTCTAGTTATATCGCCTTGCCAAAGAGAGATTTTAGACCCCCATTTTTGATTGCTTCCTTCTTCTTTAATCGTCGGTATTTTTTTATAATCAACAATCCCTCGCTCCTTGTTGCGAGCTTTTAGATACTCATCTTGAACTTTTAAAATTTCGCTTGCCATCTCTAAAGGTGGGCGAACATTCATTAGGGATCTTAGAAAACTTCTTTTTCTTTCTAAATCTAAAAATAGGGGGACTTTTTCTATTCCCGCTTCTTTACTCAATACTTCTAATAAATAATCTAATCTCTCTTCTTGGGTCATTAGAATTCCTCCTTATCATAAGAAAAATAAAAGTAAGCCGCCGCCAAATAAAGAGGCAAAATTAGCAACTATAACATAAAACACATGGTGACCAACTGATTTATGAGGATAGTTGTACTTTTTTGCTAATCTTTTCATCCCCATTATATAAATTATTGCTTCAGTTAGCAAAACTATAATTTCACCTAAAAGAAAAACAAAGATCAAATAAAATATTCCTTGATGATAATTAGTTATATTTAGAAATATATTGAGAATTAATTGAGTTATTATATTCACAACTAAGATCAACGTTAATTCGTGCTTACGATAAGTAAAAAGCCAGGCTATTGCTAGTTCAATGGCAACAGTAATAAGCATACGACCTAAAAGATTAAGAATCTCGCTGAGATAATCATAATTTTTAACTATTGTAAGGCTATTATCTTTAATCTCCACCACATAATGTGAATTAAAAGCATATCTTTCTAAAATTTCGGAACCAATAATAAAAGAATCGTTATCTTCAATATAGACTAAAACTTTAAAAGTTTCTGGTGGATAATAAGACCAGGAAAAATCTTGATTA
>JAAZGG010000023.1 GCA_012511355.1 bacterium
AGTTAGATGTGATTCTTCAATATTGTCCAAAGATGAATCTAAGATTACTTTACCCTCAGTATCGATGATTGTTAAGCGAATATTTTCATCAACTGTTGTTATTCTTTCTAAGAGTTCTTCTTCATTAGAGCCATCATAAATTGAAGTCGCTAAATTTAAATAGTTCGTAGCTCGATAGTTCACATCATCACTATTTAATTTATTTATAATAATGGCTGAAAGAATTAATAGTACACTCAAAGAGATGGAAACTATTAAGATGTTAATTAAAATTAATTTCTTTTTCATTTCTGTATTTTATATCCTAGTCCGTAGACGGTTTTAATCATTTTGTGCTTGTCACCAAATTTACTTCTTATTGACTTGATATGCATATCAAGGGTGCGGCTTTCAACTATTTGATCACTTTCCCAAATAGTTTGGAATAATTCTTCACGCGTCGCCACATCCCCATCTTTTTCCAAAAGCAAGGTCAAGATATCAAACTCTTTATTGGTCAATTCTACATCTTTGTTATCAACTAGACAGGTTCTAGAATTAACATCAAGGATAACCCCATTGACATCAAAGACTTTTTTCCTTTTAAAGCGCCTAGTTTTAGCCGCCACTCTACTCATCAATTCTAATAGATCAAAGGGCTTTTCAATATAGTCATCCGCCCCCAAATCAAAACCATCCACTTTATCCATAATCATATGATTGGCGGAGATGATGATAATCTAAATATCATCATTAGAACTATCACTTCTTATTTTTTTAAGAATCTCTTGACCACTCATATCTGGTAACATCATATCTAATAAAATAATATGGGGTTTTTCCTCGTTAAAGGCTTTAAAAAAAGTTCGGGCATTATAATAGGTTTTAACAACATATCCCTGTTTTGATAAGGTTTTGTTAATAATTAACGCAATATCTTTATCATCTTCAATAGAATATATTAAAAAATCCATATTAACCCTCCTTAAAAGATTTTTTTGTCTTTATGGTAGCCCTTAACAATATATATCACCCACTCCGCGATATTGACAGAATGATCGGCTATTCTCTCCAAATATTTTACCACTAATGTGTTATAAATGGCAAAAGAAATATCTTTCTCTTCTAAATTGATATACTCGTTGATTATCTTATCATATTCACTATCAACATAGTCATCTCTATTTATGACTTCTTGAGCAAGCACAAGATCCTTGTTGATATAGGCCCTTACGACATCCTCAAACATTTTTAAGACATAAACCGATAATTGATCAAGACTATGGATGGGTTTATCCGTATTCTTGGCTTTTAAGGCCAAAGAATGAATATCCTCGGCATGATCAGCGATTCTTTCAATATCCGCTATTAATTTTAAAACACCGGTGACTTCTTTTAAATCTCTGGCATAAGGTCTTTCTTTTAGTAAAATATGCAGGCAAAGGCTTTCAATTGCCCTTTCATATTGATCGACTAAATCATCATTGATATTTACCTCTTCAGCCTCAATTTTGCCAAAGTAAAAATCTATAGCCGCTTTTATGTTTTCTATAGTCGTATCGCACATCGTAAACAACATCTGATTTAGTTGTTCTAACAATCTCTGTAATTTCATATAATTACTCTCCTATCCAAATCTACCGGTAATATAATCTTCGGTCTTTTCATTCTGTGGGTTAGCAAACAATTCACTAGTTTCTCCCATTTCTATTACCTCTCCTAGCAGGAAGAAGGCGGTATAATCGGAGATTCTTGCGGCTTGCTGCATGTTATGGGTAACGATAATTATCGTATAGTCTTGTTTTAATTCATCAATAAGCTCTTCAATTTTAGAAGTGGCGATGGGATCAAGCGCACTAGTTGGCTCATCCATCAGGATAACTTCCGGTTGGATGGCAATGGCTCTAGCAATACACAGCCTTTGTTGCTGACCACCTGATAAACCTAAGGCATTGTCCTTTAATCTATCCTTAACCTCATCATATAGGGAGGCTTTCTTAAGGGAAGTGGTAACAATTTCTTTTAAAGTGGCCTTATCCTTTATCCCATTACATCTTGGTCCATAAGCGACATTATCAAAAATTGACATAGGGAAGGGATTAGGACTTTGAAACACCATGCCTACCTTGGTCCTTAACTCTACTGGATTCATCTCATTGATGTTGATATTTTTATAGAAGATATCGCCATCAATACGACAAATATCATACAGGTCATTCATCCTATTTAAACATCTTAGCAGTGTTGATTTACCACAACCTGATGGTCCAATAAAAGCCGTAACCCTACTGTGTTTTATTTCCATATTTATATCTTTTAATACATGATTGTCACCATAATGTAAATTTAGGTTCTTAATGATGAAATCATATTCTTGATTGTTTTCCATTTTAGCCTCCATTATTTTTCAATTGTCGCTTACTTATTAATTTTACAGACGTTGACATAACAAAAACCACTATTAATATTATAATCGAAATCGCCGCCGCTTGTCCAAAATTAGGACTCTCACCACTGGTTATATTCCAGATATGCAAAGATAGCGAGGTCGATTGACCAAATAAGCTTACCTCATCACTGATATTTGAACCCATAACAAAAAGTAAGGCGGCGGATTCACCGATGATCCTACCAATCGATAATAAGGTGGCTTGTAAGATGCCTGGGAAAGCATTAGGTAGTATCACCTTAAATACTGTTTGGGTTTTAGAAGCTCCTAGTGACAAAGAGGCCATTTGATAGGACAGTGGTATAACAAGGAGGGATTCCGCTGTTGTCTTAGTTATAACTGGCAATAAGACAATGGACATCGTTAAGGCCCCAGCAAGAATAGTATAGCCACTAGAAGCTCCTAGCTTAGTAACAAAAGGAATAAAGATTATGGCGCCGACAAAGCCAAAGATAATGGATGGTACACCTGATGTCATATCAATCATGCTGACAATAGCCCTTTTAAATTTACTTTCTTTGGCATACAAGACAATGTATATGGCCGCTCCTATTCCAATGGGTAGAGCGATTATCAAGGTGGTAATTATCAGAATAATAGTGGTAAGAAGCGAACCTCTTATCCCCCCGCCTTGGCTTTCAATTTGCAAGGAATCAATTTTTGTAAGGCGATCTAAAGCCTCTATGTAATCTTCTAAATCATCACCATTTGAGGCCATAACAAAGACCCCAAATTCATCTTCACCCATCATTAAATTCAAACTGCTGCCAACTTCAATATCTACAACACTATCTTTTAAGTCCGTATTATCGATACAGATTGAATTTTTAAAAGGTGAGTTTTCGTCAAGATATTCTATAACGATGATTCTTTCCCCTGAATTGTCTTTGCCATCTTCAATAGCAACACCGAAATTAGAGGAAAAATACTCATATTTATCATCGGGATTTTCAAATTTTCTATCACTTTCAATTCGCACGGTAGTTAACTCTATCTTATAGTCGGATACCAACATCTTAAACGATAAGTTTGGTAAACCGCCAATAAAAATAAAGGCCAAAATCGCCGCTAAAACAAGCACGCCAAAAAAGGCGGAAATATAAGTCAATACATTTCTGATTCTGTCTACTAATTTTCTTTTTTTCAAGAATTTCTCTCTATCTACATTCATCATTTTTTTTCTAACATTCTTTTAATAGCATTTAAAGTAACACTAGTTAATAAAATTATAAACATTAAGACGACTCCAACACTAAATCTAATATCATAATCAAGACCTGAGGATTCATGTAGACCTAACATCATCGTCGATGTTAAAGTTCTTGTTATATCAAACAGGTTTAAATTTGGTCCAGTAATAGCATTGCCACAGACCATTGATACGGCAGTGGCTTCACCCAAGGCGCGACCAACCCCGAGTATTATAGCGGCAAAGATACCGGATTTCGCCCCATTTATGACGATCTTAAAATCGGTCTGAGCCTTAGTGGCTCCTAAAGCTAGCGAAGCATGTATTTGATCTTGCCTAACCGCTTCCACAGAGGTAATTGAGATCATCGTAATTGTCGGTATCATCATAATAATTAAAACTATCACGGTTGATAGACCCGAGGTCCCACCAGCCGTTTGAATATTAAATAAATTACCAATATTTTTTACTACAAAATTTATAACCGCCATACCAAACAAACCATATATGATAGAGGGGATTGAGGCTAGTAACTCAATGACACTTTTTATGGAAGCACTCAACCTTTTAGGGGCAATCCTTACGATAAACAAGGCCGTTAAGATAGAAATGGGCGAAGATACTAAGGTAGCTATTAAAGTTAAATAAAGGGTATTAATCAGCATCCCTAATATCCCATAATTCCCCGCGGTCCAAGTAAAGCCGGTTATAAACTTCAAAAGGGAAGCGTTCCCGCTTCCCTGATAATCATTGATAAACGGACTAATTCCTTTTATAAAGATAAACAAAACAATTATTACTATCGCTGAGGCTGCAACAAGCCCAATTACCATGAATATAAATTGTACTACTTTGTCTATCTTTAATTTTAATTCGGTTTTTTTCAATTGCTGTAGGCCAAAAAATAGGCTTGGGCCTATTTATTTGACATCACTCCATTTAATATTTTCTGTTGAATAAACTGTTTTCGCATTTGCCTTAGTGATTCCTTTAATCGGGTTAGCTTTGTTAACAATAATGGCAATACCATCAATACAAATGGTGCCATAGGTGTTTTTAGCAGCAGGTTCTTCTCCAGGACTTGCTTCTGTACCTAACTTCATGTCTCTAGATAAGAAGCCAATATGTAATTTGTTTTGAGAATCCTTTTCTGAGCCTTGCGTTCTCTTATAAGCATCACCAGAACCGGTATGGTTATGGTTAGCAGTAAAGCTTGAACAAACATTGGCAAAGGCCTCGGTTAATTTAGTTGCAATACCTTGAACTGATGTTGATCCACCTAAGAAAATAGTGGTCTTAGTTGTATTCTGGCAAGCAGCTTTGACATCAGCATTATCGGCTTCCTCAACAATGACACTCCATTTTTTAGCAGCATCAAGTTTTTCGCTAGAAACAATGCCATCCTTAGATTTGACAATTGCTAAACCTTCCTTAGAATTCATGTACAATAAGAAGCCTTTAACCAAAACTTTTTCAGTATCACTCATATCATCATCGGCTCTACGGATGTAGTTAAAGTTTCTCGTTAGTTTATAATCTCCACTTAAAACATTTGCTTCTGTTGGTTTAACGCCATCAAACTCTAAAGCCTTTACTTTAGTAGTTACGGAGGCTAACGATACGTAACCAATACCATATTCATCGCCTGCAATACTTTCTAACATTGCTCCATTGGAAGCTACAATAACCGCACCGGGGATTTTTGTGTTATCTTTTTGGGCTTCTTTATAACCAATTTTTTCAAAGAACCCCTCTCTTGTACCTGATGTGGTGTCACGACTATACTTTTTCACGGCAGAATCCTTTTTGAAACCGCCACAGGCTGTTAGTGTAAATACTAATGCAAATACTGTAGTAATAGCCATCATTAATTTAGAACGTTTTTTCATGTTATATCTCTTTCCTTTCCTTTCTTAGACACCCACATTATATATTCATTGTAAATTTTAAAAAATCATATCAAAGTAAAGAATTGTAAAGAGGTTGTAAAGGAAAAGCCTGATACTTTGTATCAGACCTGCTTTTTCTAAATATTAGGACTCTCTTTACTATA
This sequence comes from bacterium, assembly GCA_012511355.1. Taxonomy (GTDB): domain Bacteria; phylum Bacillota_I; class Bacilli_A; order RFN20; family UBA1709; genus JBMNFL01. The sequence goes on from JAAZGG010000023.1 coordinate 5,671, forward strand.
AATAAAATGATTTTATTTACTATTCATCCACTACAACTGTTCTTTTCTCATCTATCTTTTTAATGAGTTTTAGAAAGAAATATCCAATAATTAAAAAGAATGTTAAAC
>JAAZGG010000024.1 GCA_012511355.1 bacterium
GAATTAAACTGCGTGATGACTTTGTTTGTGGGCTTGATGAACTAGAGAGTTTGCTTAAAAAACACCCCGATTTTGAGGTTGTTGGCGATCGTTTTTTAGTGGGACTTCCTGAACAAGAAATTGATTTCCCCAAACAGATGCTAGCGCTTAGCAAACTCGTTGAGGACCATCCAGATGTCGATGCCTTAGTGCCCGTTTATCTTAAGGAGATTTTATGATTATTCGTTTGATGCAAAAAGAAGATTTACCCCTGATTTTAGAGGCTGAACAAAGGCTTTATCTAAATCCTTGGAACAAAGAGGCTTATTTACAAGAACTCGAACAGAATAAGTTCGCCTATCTTTTTGTTCTCTGTGAAGAAGGTAAAATCGCGGGCTACTACGGATTTTGGTTAGTTGATGATTATGCCACGGTAACTAAAATTGGTGTTTTGCCGGAATTTCAAGGACATGGGCTGGCTAAAATTCTTGTTCAGGATTTGCTTTCTCGCTGTCAAAAAGCCGAGGTTAGCAGTATTGATCTAGAGGTAAGAGAAAGCAATAGTAAAGCCATCGCTCTTTATCAAGAATTTAATTTTAAAGCCGTTCATATTCGTAAAAATTACTATCCCGATGGTGAAAACGCCATCTTGATGCTAAAAAAACTAAAGGAAGAAGATAGTTATGAAAGAATACATCTTGGGAATTGAAAGCAGTTGTGATGAAACAAGTGTCGCTATCTGTGACCTAGAAGGAAAACTTTATGCCAATATTGTTTCAAGTCAAATAGCTACCCATAGTAAATATGGTGGGGTGATGCCGGAAATGGCCTCACGTTTACATATTGAAAATATAAATTATGTTCTTAAAGCCGCCCTTTATGATGCCAAGCTTGATTTTAAAGACTTGGCGGCGGTGGCGGTTACTACTGGTCCTGGTCTTATTGGGGCCTTGCATGTAGGCTTACAGGCGGCTAAGGCTTTGTCGCTGGCCTTAGATATTCCCTTAATTCCCATCCACCATTTAGTTGCTCATATCTATGCTAGCAGTTATGAAAAAGAACTGCGTTTCCCTTGCCTTAGTTTAGTGGTTTCAGGCGGGCATACGGAACTAGTGTATATGCCTAAAGAATTTGCCTTTGAAATCCTTGGTAGCACCCAAGATGATGCCATTGGCGAAGCCTATGATAAGGTAGCAAGAATCTTAGGACTTGGTTATCCTGGCGGGCCAAAAATTGATCAGGCAGCAAAGCTAGGAAAAAGCACTTATAAACTGCCTAAACCACATACTGAAAATCCATATAATGTATCATACAGTGGTCTAAAAACCTATATAAACAACCTCGTGCATAATGCTAAACAAAAAGGGGAAGAAATAAGAATAAATGATCTCTGTGCTTCCTTTCAAAAACGGGCGATTGATATGCTGGTTGAAAAGTTAATATTAGCCCTTAAAATCCGACCAGTTGAGCAGATTGTTATTGCGGGTGGTGTGGCGGCTAATTCCTACTTACGCGAGCAGGTTTTACTAGCGGTTAAAAAAGAATATCCTAATATAGAGGTTGTTCTGCCACCCCTTTGGTTTTGTGGTGATAATGCCGCGATGGTGGCTAAACTTGGTGGCCGGCTGTATAAAAGGCAGTTTTTTGCCGACTTAAGCTTGGGTGTTTTTCCATCTTGGTCTATTTTAGATTATGGTGTCTTGAAAGATGAGTAAACTATCGGCGCGGGCGCGTATTAAGATTGCTACCGTTAGCGCCATTTATATTGCCTTAACACTCGTGCTCGGTGATTTTTCCTACGGGGCCATTCAATTTAGAATCTCTGAAATCCTACTGTTGCTTTGTTTTTATGAGAAAAAATATGCTTATTCACTAGTGCTAGGCTGTGCGATTGCTAATTGTTTTAGTAGCCTTGGTCTTATTGATGTTTTGGTTGGTACTTTGGCCACCTTATTAACGGACATTTTTATCCCTCGCTCAAAAAATCTATTGGTAGCAAGTCTTTCGGGTGCTATTTTTAACGTAATCATAGGCCTAGAACTGCAGTTTGTTTTGCAATTACCGCTTTTTATTACCTTATTA
>JAAZGG010000025.1 GCA_012511355.1 bacterium
CCTTAGCTCAGTTGGCAGAGCAACTGACTCTTAATCAGTGGGTCTGGGGTTCGAATCCCCAAGGGTCCACCAAATTGTTACGAATCGTTGTGCTGGTGAGACACAACGATTTTTTAGTTGTTTAACTTAAGGATCATCGTTATAATTAGAAAGCAATGGTAGGGATTTTAATGAATTTTCAATACATCATTGAAAAGATTGAAAAGCACGATATTATCACGCTTTTTCGTCATGAAAGTCCAGATGGTGATGCCTATGGCTCACAAGTTGGATTGCGCGAATTGATTAAAAGTAACTATCCTCATAAAAAGGTTTTTTGTCTAGGTAAAGATGTTGATGATTATGTTTTGGTTGCCGGACCTCTTGATACTTGTTCCGATGAGACGGTGGCGGCTTCTTTAGCCATTGTGTTAGACTGCGCGGATCAAGCGCGAGTTGACGATCAGCGTTTTAAAACTGCTAAAGCAGTAATGAAAATTGATCATCATGAGTTAATGGAACATTTTGGGGAAGTTGAGTGGGTGGATAGCAAAGCTTCTTCAGTTTGTGAGATGATAACTTACCTAGCAATTAAAGCCAAATGGGAAATAAATATAATGGGGGCGAATGCCCTTTATTTAGGTTTAACAACCGATGCCAATCGTTTTCTTTATTCATTTAGCCCCCGCCTGTTTGACTGTGCGAAATGGCTAGTACAAAAAGGTGCCGAGGTTGCAAGGATTTACCAAATAATTTATGAAGATGATTTAGGACATGCGAAATATTATGGATTTTGTCGCTACAATTTCACTTTGAGCCCCTATGGTGTAGCCTATAATAAAATCAGTCCAGAGTTAGCAGAATCTTTTGGTTTAAAAGATCATGGGGCGGGGACAGTTAATGCGATGGCTAACATTAAGGGTGTCGATATTTGGTGTCATTTTACAGAAAATGATAATGGGACTATTAGGGCGGAAACCCGTTCTAAAGGTCTTCCTGTCAATCTTGTTTGTAATAAATTTGGTGGCGGTGGACACATAAAAGCGGCGGGTGCCACTTTATTAAACTGGGATGAAGTTGATGTGATGTTAGCGGAGTTTGAACAGCTGGCCTTTGCTAGTAAGCCTTACTCTAAAGAAGTAAGTGTGGCCTTAGATATCGCTAGTAAGGCGAGTGAGATAGCTAAAAGTTATTACTTAAAAAGCAACTTGCAAATTGAATTAAAAGAAGATGAATCACCAGTAACTGAGGCTGATAAAGCGGTTGATAAATTTATCAGTGAAGAGCTAAAGAAGTTTTATCCAGATTATGGTCTTTTAAGTGAAGAAAGTGCGGATGATAAAAGCCGTTTAAATAAGGAAAATGTCTGGATTATTGATCCAATTGATGGTACTAAAGATTTTATTGCTCACGATGATGAATTTTCGATTAATATCGCCCTTGTTCATAAGCAGGAGGTTGTGGTTGGTGTCATAGCCGTTCCGATGAAAGATGTTTATTACTACGCGATGAAAGGGGCGGGAGCCTATAAAAAAGAAGCTGGTAAAATCAGCCGTATCGCGGTCAGTAAAGCCACAAGTGACTTTATCGCGACCAAGAGCCATTTCCATGGTAGTAGAGAAGTCGATAAGTTTTATAAGCAGTTTGCTAGTTTAATTAAAGAAGAAAAAGCTTATGGTAGTGCCTATAAATTTGGTTTAATTGCGGAGGGCAAGGGTCATATAAACTATAAAACAGGGAATAATACCAAGGAATGGGATATCGCTCCTGGGGTTTTAATCGTTCAAGAAGCCGGGGGCTCTTTTACCAAAGTAAATGGGGAAGAGTGGACTTTTAACCGCGTTAATGTTATTAATGAAGGCGGCTATTTAGTTTTAAATCGTCCCAATAAAGAATTTTTTAGAATTTGTGGGCGGAAGGGAGTTTCTAATGGCAAGAGGTAAAGAAGGTCTTTTTCGCTCACGTTATCAAAAAAGTGGCGATTTGATGAATCGCACCTATAGACCAAGTGTTTATGATATCAATAAAGCCAGCATCTTAAGACGTTTTGCCGCCTTTTTGATTGATATGATTTTACTAGTGGTTTTAGCGACGGGTTTAGCTACTCTTATTTCTAAGATTGTCGATTATGATGGAAATTATGCCAGGCTTGAAGAAAAGTATCTGGAGCATGGAATATATTCACTGAATCCTGATGCGAGTGGCGAAGAAGATAAATATATCGCGTGTGTTGTTGAATATGATGAAAATGGTAAACCCTTAAGCAATGATGCTTGTTATCTTTCTTGGCAAGATTTTTATGCTGATGCCGAAGCTATTAAATATAGTGGTATCTGTGACAATCTGATGATTGTTATGTTATCGATGAGTTCTTTAGTTGGCTTATTAATTTTAGAGTTTGCCGTACCTTTGATTCTGAAAAAGGGTAAGACGGTAGGCAAACTTATTATGCATATCGGGCTTTTAGGTACGGATCGAGTTAAAATCCGCTCATGGCAGCTTTTTGCTCGGGTGGTGATAGGGCGTTTTGCTATTGAAACCATGATTCCTATTTTTTGTATTGTGTTTGCTTTTATCAATCCTAGAGGCGGTTTGCTTGGCGTAATCATTATCGCCGTCTTAGCAACTGTTGAGTGCCTATGTGTTGGTTTTACTAAGAATAGTCAAGCCTTACACGACATAGTTGGCAGCACCGTAGTAGTCGATAGCGATAGCCAATTTTTTGCTAACAGCAAGGAAGAATTGGAGCAAAGGCTAGCTGAAGATTCAAAAAGTTGAAAAAAAAGGTAAAATTTGTGTAAAAAAATATTTTTCCCAATTAAAAAATGTATAGATAAGTTTAGCTGTTTTTAGCCTTTATTAAAAATAAAGGTAAAAAAGAGGGTTTCTTTTACTGCGTAAAGATAGTAAAATATAATCGCTTGAGCAAGAAGAGGTAGTTTGATTTAGGCTCTTTCTGGTTTATATTGTAAGCGCTTAATCTAACGCCCATCTTCCCCGAGATTTCTATTCAGGAGGTTTGTTGATGAAAGTAGTATTAGAATACTTAACCAAGGTTTTTCCAAGCCGAAAAAAAGATGGGGACTCAGTCATAGCAGTTAATAATTTCAACTTTGAAATACCCGACGGGAAGCTCGTCGGTCTTTTAGGTCCATCAGGCTGTGGCAAGTCAACAACACTTTATATGATTAGCGGTTTACAAAAACCTTCGGCTGGACGTATCTATTTTGGTGATGATGATGTCACAGATTTAGCGCCAGAAAAAAGAGGGATAGGCCTAGTTTTCCAAAATTATGCCCTTTATCCTCATATGACGGTCAAACAAAACATCATGTTTCCTTTGCAGAATCAGAAGATGGATAAGGATAAGATGTTTGAAAGGACGGTTGATGTTGCCAAACTGGTGCAAATTGATGATTTACTGGATCGCAAACCCAGTGAGTTATCAGGCGGTCAACAACAAAGGGTGGCCATCGCTAGAGCCCTTGTTAAAATGCCTAATGTTCTTTTGTTAGATGAACCTTTGAGTAACTTGGATGCTCGTTTACGTCTGCAAACTCGTGAAGAGATTAAAAGAATTCAAAGAGAAACAGGGATAACCACTATCTTTGTTACCCATGACCAAGAAGAGGCCATGAGTATTTCCGATATGATTATTGTCATGAAAGAAGGGCTTGTTCAGCAGATAGATGAACCCCAGAAAGTTTATGACAATCCTATCAACCTATTTGTTGCTAAGTTTTTAGGAACCCCACCCATTAATGTTTTTGAAGGGAATATTAAAAACAAAGCCATTTATATTGGTGAAGAAAAGATTATGGAAGCTAATCTTCCTGATCAGGCGATCCACATTGGTATTCGCCCCGAAGGTTTTATCATAAATCCTAAAGGTGAACTTACCTGTAAAATCCGCAATCTAGAGGTTATGGGAAGAGATGCTACCATTGTCAGTGAACATCCAAAGTCGGAAAACACGACAATTCGTTCCATTGTTGATGCCACGGTTCTTGGTGATATTAGGGATGAAGGGACAGTAAAATTTTCTATCAAGGCCAATAAGATTTTTCTCTTCAATAAAGAGACAGAGGAGAGAATATACTTTACTGATAAAGGTCTAAGCTCCAATCGAGGGGAGTCATAATTATGGTTGATAATCGTCAACAATGGAAAGCCTGGCTTTATTTAGCCCCAGCGATAGTTCTCTTATTAGTCTTCACCTTCTGGCCCATCGTTAACACTTTGCGCATGGCCTTTTTAGAGGGTTACAATTCTTTAGGCGTTGTCGGTGGTGAAACTTATAATTTTGGAATTGGTAACTTCGTTAAAGTTTTAAAATATGCTAGGTTTCTTTCTTGTCTAAAGAATACTTGCTTACTTTGTATAATAACAGTTCCTATTTCTTCCTTTTTGGCCTTGTTAATTGC
>JAAZGG010000026.1 GCA_012511355.1 bacterium
ATATTGGACCGTCCCATCAACGGTCTTACCGATTTCCCGACTAAAACCATCAATACAAAAGATAACAATCCAAAGTGCGGTTAAAAGAATAGCGGCCGCTAAGAGATATGTTAAAGGAACATACTCTACTACAAAATCATTCACGGCAGGAACAGCATATGTTGCAACTGTTGCTACTGCCAAAATAACCCATAAAATACCGAGGATAATTCTAATTACGTTTCTCATCATAAACACATCCTTATCCTTGTAACTGTTATTATAATCAATAAAATTATAAAAATCAATCCTTAAAATGTAAAAATGTATCTAATTTTATCTGTTTTTTTAATTCCTCTAAACTAGCAAATTTACGTTCTTCACGAATGAATTCATGAAATTTAACCCGTATTGCTTGGCCATAAATCTGCTGATTGAAGTTTAATATGTGCACTTCAACGATATTTTTGCTCAACTTATCAATAGAAGGATGACAACCAACATTAGCAAGCCCCCAGTATTCTTTACCCTGTACTTGAACTCGTACCTTATAAACACCGTTTTTAGGTAAAACAAAAGCACCAGCCTCCATATTAGCGGTATTTATTCCTAACTTTTTCCCATTACCTAACCCTTTAATAACTATGCCAGTAAATGTATAATAATCGCCTAAAAAGTCTGGTATTTTGTGAACTTTTCCTTCTTTTAAATATTGATAAATAGTTGTTGAAGAAACCTTTTGCCCATAAACTTCTAACAAGGGAACAACAAGTGTTTTAAACATGGCGTTTAGTTCTTTTATTCCACCCTTACCAAGGTGTCCAAAACGAAAATCACTACCACAAATTATTGTTTTTATATTCAAGGGTTTAAGTACTGTTTCTAAAAAAGCCTCAGGACTAAGTTTAGCCATTTCCATATTAAAATCCAAAATATAACAAATTTCGATACCTAGTTGCTTTAATTTTTCTAATTTAAACTCTAAGGGGGTTAACTCACCATCTAAGTATTTTTTACCTAAAACACGATGCATGAAAGGACTAAAAGTAAAAATCGCGCTTTTTGTTCCAGTCTTTTTAGCTTCTTGAAGAACTCTTTTGATTAATTCTTGATGACCAAGGTGTAAACCATCAAAATAGCCAATGCCAAGTGTGACCACTGAATAATTTCCCTTTATTGGTAGTTTTAAAACTTTTGTTTTCATAGATTGAATCCCCTCAAACAACGATAGCAACCATCTTTATATTGATAGATAGCTATGGGCGTAGTTTCTTTATGCTCCACCTGCACTATTAAAGCATATTCGCCTCTATTTGTTAACATTAAAGGGCGACCATTTTTAGCAGATACTATTAATGATGGATCTAGCTCAATTATAGGTAAATCTTTCAAGGCTTCAAGAATACTTAGGCCTGTCGTTTTTTTGAAGTCTTCCAAATTGCTGGCTTCCTCAACGTTAAACTCCCCGATTTTTAATCTTCTTAATTCGGTTAAATGGCCTACTGTTCCTAGTTTTTCAGCAATATCTTCACCTAGACTGCGAATATATGTCCCTGCTGAACAAGAAAGCTTAAAAACGATTTCTTCAGGTCTCTTTTTTAATAATTCGATAGAAAAAATTGTAATTTCACGAGTTTTTCTTTCAACTTCCTTACCTGCTCTAGCTAGTTCATAAAGCTTCTTGCCCTTAACTTTTAAAGCAGAATACATTGGTGGTACTTGATAACTTTTTCCTAAAAAACTTTTCAAAACTGCCTCAGCGTTTTCTAAAGTCGGAATAGGCTTTTCTTCAATAACCTTCCCTGTATTATCAGCCGTATCGGTTCTAATACCTAAACGCAGATGAGCTAGATAAGTTTTTGTTTTAGCTTCAAGAAAACGCACAATTTTTGTCGCCTCGCCACAGCAAATCAAAAGCAAACCACTAGCAAAAGGATCAAGCGTTCCCGTATGGCCGACTTGCTTAATTTTTAATTGTCTTTTGACTTCTGCCACCACCGCATAACTGGATATGCCGACGGGTTTATCAATCAAATAAACACGATTCATTACATCACCATTTCTATTATATTCTTTTTTTAATTAAAATGATATAATCAAGCCGTAAGGGGGTAGTAATACTATGGCAATGTCCACAATTCTTGGCTGCTTGAAACAGGCTGATTCTGACTATGGATTAATTGAAAACGGCGATCGTTTAGCCGTCGGCATTTCTGGTGGCAAAGAATCGATGTGCTTAGTTGAAGCCTTACGCCTTTATAAATTCTTTTCCAAGAAAAATTATGAAATTGTGCCAATTCATATCAATATGGGCTTTCCTAGACTCTCTTGGGAAAGTATCACTGCTTTCCTAAAAGAACGAGAATTGCCTTTATATATTGAGGATTCTTCCCCTCTCATTTATGAGGTTTTAAAATTAAAAATCGATAAAAATGGACGACTGTCTTGCTCGATTTGCGGGAAAATGCGTAAAGCCGCTATCTGTAAAGCCGCGCACAAATATCAATGTAATAAAATCGCTTTTGCTCATCACGCCGATGACGCTATTGAAACCTTGGTATTAAATGCCATTCACGGTGGTCGTCTTGCCACCTTTAAACCAAAAATGGAATTATCAAGGGAAAAGGTAGTCTTTATTCGACCTTTACTTTATGCTAGGGAAAAAGAAATTAAAAGGACCATTAACAGCACTTAGATTCCTTTTGTTGAATCAACTTGTCCTAATAGTGGCCAAACCGAAAGGCAAAGTATCAAAGAATTGTTAATTACTTTTTACCATCGCTTTCCTGAGGCTAGAAATAATTTTTTAACAATGCTTTCTAATCAAGAACAATTGGAACTGTGGGTTAAAGAAAATGACAAAAAAAGATAAATTTCTGCTTATTTTAGAACTATATTGGACCTTTTTTAAGATTGGCCTTTTTACTTTTGGTGGCGGTTTTTCCATGCTTTCTTTGATCCATTCTGTCGCCATTGAAAAAAAGAAGTGGATTAGTGAAGAAGAATTATTGGATATCATTGCGATTGCCGAATCAACTCCTGGACCGATAGCAATCAATACCGCAACCTTTGTTGGTTTTAAAAAAGCCGGGGTTCTCGGTGGTGTTTTTACAACATTTGGTGTTGCTACACCTTCCATAATTATCATTTCTATCATCGCCTACTTTTATGAAAGTTTCGCTAAGTTTGATCTTGTTCAAAAAGCCTTTAAAGGCATCCTCTGTTGTGTAGCCGTTCTAATTTTTGGCGCGGCCCTTAAACTCTTTAAAACCCTTAGTAAACGTGGGAAACTTTATGTAACTATTCCTATTACTCTTGGGGCTTTTGCCCTAGCATTGCTGACTTCTTTTAGCTCCATCTTCATGATTATCATCGGTGCCATAATCGGCTTTGTTTTTTATACTTTCTTAATCAAGGAGGAGCAATCATGATTTATCTAATACTCTTTTGGCTCTTCTTTAAAATAGGCCTTTTTACCTTCGGTGGCGGTTACGCCATGATTCCCATGATGCGCACCGAACTGGTTAAGGCCGGCTTCATGACTTTAGAAGAATTAAATAACTTTTTAGCCATTTCTGAAGCCACTCCCGGTGCTTTTGCTATCAATGTTGCCACCTTTACAGGTTTTAACCAGGCGGGAGTTTTGGGTGCTGTTTGCGCCACTCTCGGTGTGATAAGCCCTTCCATTATTATCATTATTATCATTGCCAAAATCTTTGTAAACTTTAATGAAAACCGCTATGTTCAAAATGTTCTCAAGGGTATTAGACCGGTAGTTGTCGGTTTAATTGCTGCGGTTAGCATAAGTCTATTTTATACTTTGCTACTCCCCAGCGGTTTTGATGATTTAGCTAGTTGGGTTTGGCAACCTCTTGTTATTATTCCCCTCGTTCTTTTCTTAAGACTTAAATTCAAAAAACTAAACCCCATTTTTATCATTTTCATCTCGGCGGGTTTAGGCATGTTACTCTATTCTATTTAAAAAGTCTAAAGTTAATTTTACTCTAGACTTTTTCTATACGGCCATCAATAAAGTTTTCAACCTGATCACGAGGTACGGAATAAGAAAGGGAAAATTCATCAAGTAGGCGATTTCGCGCCCTTTCAAACAAGGCTTGATCCTGCGAGCCTAGTTCCATATTGCGACTTTCTTTATCTTCTTTAAGAAAATGAAGTTTACGGGCGAGAAAAGCGATCTCATAGCGATCCCCTTCTTGAATTTTACGCTTATATTAATCACGTTTTTGTTTGTCCATAACATCTAAGGTGTCATCAATACTTTTCATATAGCGCAAAAGCTCGTCAGCTTCGCTGGCACTCATGATATCAATAAAAATGAGAGAGGCCGATTTACAAGGAACATAGATGATAACTTTTTCACCTTGCAAGGGGACAATTTCATAATATTCTTTTTTCCCTATTTTTTTAAGACCGCGGACTAGGCATAAACCATGGGATTTATGAACAACGGTCGAACCAGATTGATATTCCATCATTTTAGTTTCTCCTTAAATAAGTCCATAGCCTCTTCTTCACTGATTTCATAGACATGGGCTAACTCTCCAAAAAAATGGCTTTTGGCCTTATCAAATAAATCCTGTAGGGCACCTAGTCCTTTACCCCAAGAATATTTATTTAGAAAATAAAAATATTTAATGGCGGTAGCTAAATCTTCAGCTTTCCCACCAGCAACCATCTTGGCATATTGTTCATTGCGAAGCGCGGGCTTACGAATCCATTTTACTGTTAAATCTTTAAGCCTACCTAAAAGATTGTCCGCCTTCTCTTTACTCATTGGATGACGTAATGTGGCACTTGATTGCGGCTCTAAAAGAACCTCGCTATTTACTTTTTTTAGTTGATAGCAGGTTTCTTGTTCACTATTTTGACCAAGCGAAGAAACAACGGTGCAAAGACCATATTCTTGGCTCATAACATAGTCGGCCTCTTTAAACATAGTTCCCTCCATTAAATTTTCATTACGTCGTACATACTTATTATAGCAAAAAAGTCACTTGTTTGTAAGTGACATTTTGTAAAAATCGCCTTTTTATCAGTATTTTATCTCAAAAACAAACCTATCTATTTTTTAAAGTGCATTAAGCGATAAATTTTAGATATTGATTGTAACTCTGAACGTATTTTTTTGACACTTTTGCCATTTTTACGATAAATAACAACATCGCGTTCTTCGGGTAATAAACAGTGATGAACGCCACCTTTACCACTCATGCTGTTTTGATAAGAGCCAGTACCTAAACAAGCGATATAGAGATCCTTACTTTCCCTTGGTGCTAGAAAATAGCCTTTTTCTTTATCAAAGTAAATATCATCACAATCACAGGTTAAGCCGGCTAAACGCACTTTGATTATTTCTCTGTCTAAATTATTAACAGGACAAACCCTAATCGGTTCACCCAAAGCAAAGAGTTCAGGCATCGCAATCATTAAACTGCCATCAATGATATACCAAGGGTATTCATCGGTATTTTTAACGCCAACAACCTTGTAAAGGTTAATAGTGGCATCTTTTTGACTATATTTTCCATTCTCGCTTAAAAGATTGGGTTCTTTAACTTGATTCTTTTTAGCTAAGAATTTTAAAAGTTTAATTACTTCATTCGCCCAACTATAGTAATCAAAGTTACCAGATACTGGCAAGGGTGTTCCGCCACCAATATTATAATTAACAACCGTTTTGTAGCGTTTAGCAGCCGTTACATAGTACTCTTCAAAGGCCTTAGTAAAATTTAGTCTAAATTTTTCTTCTTCATAATCAAAACCACGTTGGTGAAAATGAATAGTTGATAAGATCATCTTGCTATTTTTCAAATCATCAAGGATATAAAAATACTCTTCTTTAGTTAAACCAAAACGATCGTTTTTAACGACATCTTTCTCATCAATATAAAGTGCTGGCAAGTGAATTCGCAAACCGACTTCAAGCGCTAAATTTCGTTTCTTTAATTCTTCATACTCATCCAAAGAATCAATAATATCAATGATTTAGAAGCCTTCTTTATAGACTTTTTCAATTTCATCAATATACTCTTTCGGTTTATAACCATTACAAACGATATGGTGTTGATAATCCTTTTCGCGTCTAAAAATATCGCCAGTAAGGATTAAGTCATAGTAACTAGAGGTTTCTAAACCATCAGCATAACGATAAGCTGTTTCAATTTCTAAAGCCCCATAATTGGCCTTATTGGCATTAAGATAAATAAAATCGCCTTGATAATCGTTATCCTTAATGGCCTTAGAAAAAGCCTGTTTTAATTCTAAAACTCGCTCCTTAATAACATCTAAAAAAGTGATCTTTAAAGGGGTCTTAAACTCTTCGGCTAAATCCTTTAAACAATAGCCAGCATAATAAAGCTTGCCGTTTTTAATCTCTTTTAAATATTTCATAAATTTATTTCACCAAAGTGGCGTAAAGTACGGCTTTAATCGTATGGAGCCGATTCTCGGCCTCATCAAAAACCACTGACTGCTTTCCTTCAAAAACTTCTTCACTGACTTCTAATCCGTTTAGACCAAATTTATTATAAATCTCTAAGCCAATCTTTGTTTCTAAATTATGAAAAGCTGGTAAACAATGCATAAAAATCGCCTCTTTATCAGCTTTGGCCATTAAGGCGGCATTAACTTGATAAGGCTTTAATAATTTGATGCGCTCTTCCCAAACTTCACTAGCTTCGCCCATTGAAACCCAGACATCGGTTATGACAACATCTACACCTTTTACACCCTCGTCAATATCTTCAGTCAAACATATTTTTCCCCCACTTTTTTGGGCTTCTTTTTGGCAGCGTTCAACAAGTTTTTCATTAGGCCACAAAGACTTAGGGGCGACCGCACGAAAATCAAGCCCTAACTTCGAACACCCTAGCATAAGAGAATTGCCCATGCTGAAACGAGCATCACCAAGATAGGCAAGTTTGATGCCTTTTAAGCGCCCCTTGTGCTCCCTAATGGTTAAGAGGTCGGCTAGTATCTGAGTTGGATGATATTCATTAGTAAGCCCGTTCCAGACCGGAACGCCAGCATATTTAGCTAAGGTTTCAATTATTTCTTGCTGATAGCCCCGATATTCAATGCCATCAAACATCCGCCCTAAAACGCGAGCGGTGTCCTTAATGCTTTCCTTCTTACCAATTTGAGAACCACTGGGACCAAGATAGGTTACACCCATTCCTAAATCATAGGCTGCCACTTCAAAGGAACAGCGCGTTCTTGTTGAATCCTTTTCGAAAATAAGAACGATGTTCTTACCCTCCAAAACTTTAGTTGTTAAACCTTTTTTCTTTTGAGCCTTTAAAGTTGCTGCTAAATCCAACAAATAGTAAATTTCCTCTTGGCTATAATCCAAGAGGCTTAAAAAGTTGCGTTGATACAAATTCATACTTTTAGTCCGAAATGTCCTCCCTTTCCAAAGGCATACTCATACATCTTGGTCCCCCGCGACCACGCGATAACTCACTAGAAGGAATAACGTGAACCTTAAGACCATAAGATTCTAATATTTTATTGGTTGTATCATTTCTTTCGTAAGTGATAACTTCCCCAGGTGCAATGGCCAAGGCATTGCTACCATCACTCCATTGTTCACGATCAGCAGTGACACTATCATCACCCCCACAGGGAATAAGAATTGCTTTCTTCTTAATATAAGTGCTTAAAATATCCTCAAGTTTATCATTTAAAGGGGTGACTTTAAGTTTCCCTAAATTTTTCGTATCTCTTTCTAGACGGTAAACTTTCAAACTATCATAGCAACCCTTATGGATGGTAAATTTATCATAGTCCACTTGGGTAAAAATAGTATCAAGATGCATAAAGGCCCGTTTTTTCGGTAAACTAAAGGCTAAAACGGTTTTATATTTCGTGCGATAATTAAAGAAGAGACTTTTGGCTAAAATTTCAATCGCAACTGGTGATGTTCTTTGACTTAAACCCACAATTAAGGTCTCTTTATTTAAGATTAAAATGTCGCCACCTTCAATATTCATCTTATAATCGCGATTATAGAAAATTCGCGCTTTGCGATAACAAGGATGATATTTGAATATGTATTTAGCATAAATCGTCTCGCGCGAACGCGTTTGCGTATACATCTTATTAAGACAAACCCCACTGCCAATAACTACAAAAGGATCACGAGTAAAATAAAGATTAGGGATAGGATTGGTCACAAAGGGATTATCATCGACATAGTCGCGCAAAGTGCGGACTTGATAATTCGGCAACTCCTGCTTTTTAATCCCCGCCATCGTTTTAATAACCATAGCTTTAACATCTTTAAAAGATATTAAGTATTGATATAGAAGTTCGCTGAGAGTACGACTAAAGACATTCGCTTCCTCAATGAACTCTAAAATAAACTCACTTTTAATGTTTTCATCTAAGGAAAGAACTTCTGTTACTAAGTCTGTTAAATAAACAACTTTAACACCGGCATCCCTAAAAGCCTTGGCGAAAGCCTGATGTTCTTTTTTAGCTAAAGGAAGCCAGGGAATGTCATCAAAAAGCAATTCCCCTAAAAAAGCTGGCGTTAAATTTTCTAACTCCGCACCTGGTTCGTGTAGTAAAACCGTTTTTAAGCGACCAATTTCAGAATTGACATTTAACTTCCCCATCTTTTTCCCTCCCATAGCTTTCTAGTTTGATATTATATTGACTTAGATGGTTTTTTCAACAATAAAAACTATTTATTTTCTATTATGTAAGAAACACCGGGTATTGGTAATTTATGACGTTGACACATTAAAACTAGTTCATCGCCTAAAGAACGGCGAAATTGCCATTGTCTTTCGGGCTTAACAACGGTATTGACCTGAAATTCAATGGAACGATCACCAATAGCATTAGTCCCTACAATTTTAGGTTTTTCAATGATATCATCTTGATATTTTACAAGAATTTCATCCATCTCTTGGTCAAAGATTTCATAAACCTTTTGTAAATCTACCGTTGGTAAAAGCCTAAAATAATTAATAACCAAAGCGTTATCAGCTTTAGTATAGTTACGCACATTGACAATCAGTCGATTATTAAGCGTACAAAGTTCCCCAGTAAAGGAACGAATAACCGTTGTTTTAATCCCCATATTAACAACATTGCCGACATTGCCATTGATATCAACAAAATCTCCAACATCAAAGGTATTGTTAAAAACAATTGAAAAGCCTGAAACAACATCATTTAAAAGATCTTGAAAGGCAAAGCCAACCACTAATCCTATTACCCCAGCACCAGCTAGAATTGCCGAGGGATTAACACCAAAAATTGGTAGAACTAAACAAATATAAACAAAGACAAC
>JAAZGG010000027.1 GCA_012511355.1 bacterium
ACTGAGGTGTATATCAATCCCGTACCAGCCGATGCCGATCAAATGACGATAGAAAAAGGAGTGAACTTCCCAACCCTGCAACGGGTGATTGAAAAAGTAAGTTAATTATGAGAGAAGTGGCTCAAATGAGGTTGACATGTTCCGATTCAATTTAGACTGCATCTGATACGAGATATTGGTCACCCATCGGGCAGACGGAATTTACAAATGAAAGGCGCATATTTATTCTAGAACATAAGGCGGTTCTCATTACCTCCTTAGCAATTCCTTCCTATACATTACTTAAACATGCTATCCCATAATGCTTATATAGTTCATTAAGTACAGTTCTATGATTGTTTTTTAATTCTTTTAAAGTCCACTTGTCATTATTTAGGACACGCAAAGAATTTGGGCAGGTATTTATTCTCTGTTTAAAATAACTTTTTTTCTTTTTAGCAAAATCCAAATTGCCTTGTGACGTATTTTTAATTGTCGTAATCAAAACTAAATTACCAAGACGATGAGTCCACTCTTGTCTTTCGTTGTCAGTAAAGTCCTTACGCCATTGACTTTGTGAGTTAGGATTCTGAGGCAGAATATGCTCCACTGATAAACGCTGAAAAGACATACGATGTAAGTGATCCATATATAAATAATCAAGCTTAAGCAATAAATAGCGAGTAAAACGACGACCGTAAACAGCCGATTCAACTGCTCTGCTAAATCCTTCCTCATCAATTATAAAAGGACTCTTGTTATCCAAAAGCTCATCTGCGCTATTAGCTGCCTCTATTGCACGAGTAATGCTATTCATTCGTTCAATGCGTGCCGTAGGCGAATACTGTGCAATCCAATCAGATGACAACTGATTATCTAACTTGGTTAAAAACTCAAGAATACGACTATACTTGAATCGTTCAAAATAGCGCATCAAAGGTGGTAGCCAGTCAGTTGATGGCAAACCAGTTAACATAACCTTTATGAGGTTATCAAACTGAAAATTATTACCAACCTCATCGTAATTACTACCACTAAGTAACTGATTATAAATATCCAAGTAACGTTCAACTAAGACAAAAGTGGCTTTACCTTTTTCTAATAAGGGTAACTTTTGCTGACTAGCAGATTTATCTTTAATTAAGTAGATCTTTTGTTCAAATTCATCGAGCAAATTTAATCGAGCTTTATCTTTAAGCAAAATTGTACGTATGTGGCTTAAGAAACGGTCAAAATCATCTCCTAAGTCGCCTTCTGCTTTCTCCCACATTTTTGCATAATGTTCTTTCTCGGCTGAGTTAGTAAGCACTCCAAGATTAGTCGCTTTCAGAATGTCACTATTACGCAGTGGCATTCCTCTATCGTTAAGAATAGTAAACAAACGGAAAGCATCATCTAGGTTTTCTGTAGCGACATAGATCATCAAAACTTTTTGTCGAATAAAGGCATAGAATTCCTGCAAGTCGAAGTCAGTCTCAGGGGCACTAGTAAGTTGTTTTTGTAAAAATTGTCGAATTTCAAGAACACCATTTGCCATATTTCGTGTAGACGGATCAGTGCTTTTGTTTTTTAATGACTCCAAATCACTTTCTTTGTCTGTTCCACCAGCAACTTTTATGTATTTGTCAACAAAATCCTGAACTTCAGGCCTAACCGCAAATGCTAAACGAATCCGTTCCGGTATGGCATCATATTTGTCACCTTTTTGGTATATAGAATGTTGGCATGATTCTTTTAACTCATCATTATCTGATAAGTCGCGAATACAAGCGAAGAGCAAAAATAGAGTCGTAATTCGCTGTTGTCCATCTAACAAATCATTTTCGTCAAAATCCTGTCTGTTATTTCTATCTGCTCGTTTAATTTGATAAACAAAAGATCCTAAAAAGTAATCTTGCTTCGGTTTTTCTTCTAAAGCGAATGTCAAGTCATCCAGCAAGTCGTCAATCTGATCATTGCCCCAAACATAGGGACGTTGATACTCAGGGACTCTAAACCATAGATTCGAAAAAATATCTTTAACTAGAATTTTTTCACTTTTGATTTTATGCTTATCACTCGACATTTTTACATATATCCTTCTAAGGTTGAGGTTTGTTATTTAATCTTAAAACAAGACGGGACGGCTGCCAAATCAGACAGCCGCTAGTTCCTTCTTATCGACTTTGATGTAGATTTTGATGTAGATTTTGATGACTAGCAAATCTTGTAGAAGGACTTTTTGGGAGTCAATTCAGTATGAGGTGAAAGTAATGGACATGTTAAAGTGTTACATAGTCGACATCTCAGTGCCAAATTATAGCTCCCTCTTTTTATCTATACCTTAGTTATTTTTGATTTTAAGATATTTAGCCAACTGGATATACTCACTTTAGTTGAGAAATAACTAATTTACCTCCAAACAAGAGGTTAAAGGTATTTACACAAAAAAATTAAAAAACTCAACTAAATTCACTTGGGGCATTTTTACATTGCCGTTAACGTTATTCTAGTTTTTGAAGGCCGACGCTTCTATTTACTTCACCGGTATCCCACAAAATCACCATATCTTTTACACCGCCTTTGTCGCCAATGCAGTTGATTTGATATTTACCTAGTGTTTCAGATTCTATTTCAAGTACAAAACCAATTACGTAATCTAAATCATAATAGTCATCATACTGATCGATTTTGACAGCTGAACCGTCGGGGATATCGTAGTAGGTGACTCCCTGCTCATCGATTGAGGAATATGCACTATCATCAACCGTAACAAAGCTGGTACTAAATACCTTTATTGTTTTAACAGGAGCACCACTATGATTGACTAAAAAAAGATCGCTACCTCTACCTTCTTCTGCCGATTGACGTACAGTCCTAAAAATTGGTTTACGATGATCAGGTTTGCGAGGAGGAAATTTAATTAACTCGTGCAAAGGAATCCAATCAAAGCCTCCATGTATCACTTTTGCTTTTTTCATACACTTTACTTTTTATCAATAGTTAATTGTTATTAAGCTATGCTTAGCTCAAAGTTAGCCGTTTTGAATGAGATTAATAATATTTATGGACATGCCCCATCATTGAATTGACTATGTTTTTAGAGCCAATTAGTATCAATATCAATTACCTATTCTAGCCTTTTCTTGATTAATCCACCTTCTTTAAACACAAACTAAATTAATAAGTGCATGTTAATATTAATGCTATTCCTGCAACACTTCAAACCAAAACTAATTTAAGGAACCCACAATGACCACAGCTTTCTTCGATAGAATCATTTACATCCACGGCTTTGGCAGTTCTTCTAATGGCAATAAAGTTAGTTTCTTGAAAGAAATTGCTAAAGAGCTTGAGCTAGATTTGATTGCGGTTGACTATGATTCAAGCGCGAGCTATGAGGATTGTGTCGCAAAAATCAAAGCGCAAATCCCTACTGATGGTAATTCGATGTTTATTGGCACAAGTCTAGGCGCTTTCTATGCCATCACCCTTGCTAATATGACAGAGAACCCTTGCATTGTTCTTAACCCAAGCCTAGACCCCTATCATTCGCTTAGAAAATACTTGGATAAACTGGTTAATGGTCTTTTTTCAAATATCAGTGCAATTGAGAGCTATCAAGGTAAATCATTTCCTAAACCGCAGTACGGCTGCAGAGCAATGTTTGAAACCGGCGATGATGTGCTAGACCATAGTGCGGCTATAGAACACCTCAAAGAGCATGCCGCTATCAATATTATTGAGGGTGGTAGTCACCGTTTTGAGAGCTATGATTTGTTGAAAAAAGAAATTATTGATCTAAATAACCGAGGCGTATTTGACTACGATGGGGATTAAAAACTTTTGGAAATAATATGACTAAAAAAGATAAAAAAGTCGATGAAAAAGATACTAGCGACGTAAAAGCTAAAAAGGCCAAGAAAACCAAAACATCCCAGCCTAAAAGAACTAGAAAAGAACTCAAAGCACTCTACACCCGTATCGATGAGATTTTATTCTACCAATGGGACCCGATTGGATTTGCCAACTCATCAGGCCCGAGAGATGAGTATTCAATGTATGTAAATACCATTTTCAACATGATGATAAAAGGCGCATCGGCTAAAAAACTGGCAAAACACTTGACCATGATTTCTACCGAATGGATAGGACGACCTGAAAACAAAGAACGTGACAAGGAAGTAGCAACCTTGATCCACGCCGTTGTTAATGACCTATTTTACTATCCAAAAATTGAAGTCGTCGTACTTGATTAGTAAGCTACTAATCCTCATAATAATCAACCTCATCAGGCCTGCGTTTAAGCCTTAGAGCGACTTCTAGTGGAATCAGACAAAGCTGAACATCCGGAGACCTCATCGTGCCATCCGGATGCTCCATATAATTTTGAAGCTGCATATACTTTTCATCGTTGACATCGTAGCTAATATCTAGATAAATGCAGCCATAATAACTAGACAAACTCCACCCATGGCGCCAGTTAGCATGTCCGCACTCATGCCATGTGAAGCCATTGTCATCTAACCATTTAATCACTTCTTGACGGGGCCGAAACTCTTCCCAACTCCAACCAAGGTACTTATCGTCCATAAAGACGGATGGATTTAATGGCTCTTGATATGGGCCGAAGGTAATATACAAAATACCTCGCCCTTCTTTGCGAGCAATTTCGTCGACATGATAGATGAGTTGGGGCATTGAAAATCCTTGAGATTGTTGAACTTTTTATACTTCAAGTAAATATTAACTAGCCTGATTGAACGCTGTCAACGGCAATTCAAGATAAGCGCCTATAATTTAAGAGAGATATGCTACCTCCTTGTAAAAGGTACAAGCTATCACTCAATAAAGACCTTTTAAGCAAATAAACTAGAGGCTGAGATGTTCTATAAAATTGGTGTCCCTGGCTGGAAGTTCGCTGCTAAATTAGGGATTAAATTACGTGTAGAAGTAGAAATTGCACACGATGCTGAAGCAGACGTTTTTATTGCTCTAAGCCCAAATTTACGCGGTTTGGTTGTTGAAGCTGAAACATTCGAAGATCTCCTGAGCGAAGTAAAAAACTGCTCCGATGCCCTACTCCGTGAATACTTAGGGCATCGCGTAACATTTCAAGCAAGTATACGAGTGATTCAATAAGCTATCGTCAGCGTCGATTAGTACTGTATGAATGTAAACATCTGTGGGGGGTGTTTGTACGATGGAGCGGTCATGGTTAAGACTCTGGATGACTAGCATGCGCCTGTTAAAGGATGGCTAATTTATAGTCGGTGCTAATGACGCTACGAGTCCGTTTTTTTAGTGTGGGATAGGGTTTGAACTGAGGCTCAATGATAGTAGCCGGTTTTGGCATAATTGTTCTCATGAATGCCCTGCTATTTATATTATTTTAAAATTAGTTGGCCAGGTCTATGTTGATATACAGGGGTAACCTATGAACCTACCCCATTCTTAACACAACCCGAAAGTAGAATATGCTCTCAGCCTGTAGTTAACAGGACTTAAACGTTTCACCGACTCATGCCAACATCAATGCCAAGGATCTCACGATTGAAGTCATCAATCACATTCAGCGTGCGAAAGCGGCGCTGATTTGTCAGACCATCTGACA
>JAAZGG010000028.1 GCA_012511355.1 bacterium
CTATTACTCTTACGATTGGTGCTTTTTTATCTGGCGTAATAACAGGAATTTTTTACACCCCTGTCAAAGCAACGATAATTTATATTGGTAGTTTATATTGGAATACCACAAGTAAAAAAATAAAAGGCAAAAAAACACCGGCTTATCTCCCATACTATTTTGGAGATTCTTTCCGCCATCAAAAATTAGCTACGATTGATATATTAGAAGATACGTTTAAACACATTAAAGATGATAATAGTAAACTTAGTGATAACTTTGATGAAGCAAAAGAGTTTGTCCCGTGGTTTATCGCACTAGCTGCTGATCTTTATAGCAATGAATTTGATGATGTTTTTGATGATGTGTTTGATATAGTTTTAGGCATTATTACAACTTTTTTCCGTCTTGGTTTTAAGTATTTCAGTTATCCAGTTTTGAGTTTCGTTATTTATTTAATATATGCTTTAATGCAAGTTATCTTTAACATTGTCATTTTTATTTTGTTTTCCTTTCTCGGCATGGCCACTTGGTTTTTTGATTGGGCGTTTCGCGGGCTAAAAAAGATTACGACGAGCTGCCCGCGTTGCCAAACTAAATATTCGATTGGAACTTACGAATGTACGTGTGGAGAGCAGCACAAAGCTTTAGTTCCCGGGATGTATGGTGTCTTTCATCGTACTTGTACGTGTGGGGCCAAACTTGGAACGACCTTTACTACGAAGCGCCATAAGTTGCCTGGTAAATGGCTTTGCCCGCTTTGTGACTTTGAACGAAATAACCCATATCAAGTAAGTATCTCAATTCCCGTAGTCGGTGGACCTTATTCCGGGAAAACGTGCTTTATTAACACCGCTATCAGTCAAATTGAGCAGTCAGCCGATAAACTTAATCTTGATTTTCAATATACGCCTAATCATGCATTGGGGGACGAATATTCAGATAACGTTACCCGGCTACGTGCCGGAACGCTTCCCATAAAAACGAGCGACGATTTAATGAAATACTACCAATTTTTCCTTACGGAAAAAGGAAAGAAATTACTTAATCATATTTCTATTTGTGATATTGCCGGAGAAGCTTATAACGCTAGTCGGCATATCGACCATCAGCAGGGTTACGGTTTTGCTAACGCCTTTTTATTTCTAATTGATCCACTTTCGATAAAAGACTTCCAAGAGGAAATGAAAGATAAAATTGATTTGCACGACCACGGCGCGAGTGATACTCCAATTGATGAAATTTTAAGCACGTTAATTTCGGCTTTAGAAGGCTTCTTAAAAGTTTCCGAACACAAGCGGGCACGGAAGAAAATCCCGGCTTTTGTAGCGGTTGTCTTTACTAAATGTGATATTCCGGGACTCGATGAAAAAATTGGCGATATCGCAGTGCAAAACTATTTAGATAATAATAAAAATAAAAACATCGATATGTACCAAGCAAAAAATGCAGTATGTGAAGAATTTTTAAAGAACTATGGTGCGGCTAACTTTTTGATTAGTCTCAAATCGAAGTTTAAAGATGTGCAGTTTTTCACTTCGAGCGCACTTGGCCATCCACAAAATGGTATGCCTTTTGAACCAAAAGGCGTTGAGGATCCAGTTTTGTGGGTTATCGATAAAGCTAGTAATTCAATCGACTTAAAAGACAAATGGGGCAAAAGTATTTAAGGATAGAAAAACAATTAAATAGTCACAAGGAAGGATTTAAAAATGGCAGTAAAAGTAATCGATACAAATGAATTTATTTATGTTGGACAAGTAAATAGTAAAGGCTTGATGGTGAGCTAGAAAGATAAAGGGTATTAACAAATCCGTTTTAATCTCCTATTCTAACGTTAAGAATGGGAGGTTTTTTATGAATAAACGCAAAACATACGATGTTAATCTAAAATTAACGATTGTAAATGAATACGCTGCTGGAGGAACGACATACGCTAGGCTCGCTGAAAAGTATGATATTCCTCGCTCGAATATTGCTAAATGGATTTTAAAATACAAAAGATATAATATTGATCCGCTTATTCAAGCACCACAACGAGAAGAGTTTTTAAATATTACAAACGCACTACTATCTCGAGAGGAAGAACAAGAAAGCGTAACAATCATTGTTAACGGTTTCGAGCTTACAAGCGACTTAAACACACTCCTACGCTTGCTTAAAGGTGCTAAGAATGTTTAAAGTAACCGAAAAGCATACCGTCTATCTTTATCCTGGTATCACTGATTTTCGTCTTGGTATCTACGGCCTTCGTAAACTCATTAAAAATGAATTAACACCCGGTTCAATTTATAGCTTCGCTAATAAAACATTAAACTCGATTAAGGTGATTGAAATCGAAGCTAACGCTGTTTGGCTTTATCAAAAGAAACTGCATCGCGGTAAGTTCAGTTATCCACGTTCCGGCGATGTTTTTACACTATCTCAAGACGAAGTCAATTTTATTATTGAGGGCGTTTCGCTCATCAACAAGATCGAAAC
>JAAZGG010000029.1 GCA_012511355.1 bacterium
ATATTCTTACCACTCTCTTTAATGACCGACCTCGTCCGGTGAGCCGAAAAATCAGAGAGAACGGCGTGAAAAATCATCCTTGTTTGAACGACAAAGGAGTGAGTTTGGATGATTTAGCCGTTCGAAAGTAAAATTTTTCGAGCGAAGCGGGCGCAGTCTTGACTTTTTTTGATTCCTTTTTTGTGTCAAGACAAAAAAGGAATTAGGGTTGCGGTATTGCTTCGTTATTGAATACTGGACTTCCTATTATTTTTGTGACATTTTTTTTAGGCCACTTGTTTAATATTTCTTCTTAATTTTATTTCCATCTCCAGAGGAGAAATATACCCCAAAGAAGAATGAATTCTCTCTCTATTATACCAATCTATATATTCCTTTAAAGAGTAATATAATTGGTTATAAGAGGTGTATTTAAAGCGATATAGCCACTCGTTTTTGATTGTTTTAAAGAAACTTTCGGCTACGGCATTATCCCAACAATCTCCATTTCCACTCATGCTTTGGATTACTTTTTTATTAAAAGATAATAGGCTGACTGTTTTATTGGAAGCGTACTGTACGCCCCGGTCAGAATGGAATATCAGCCCGTCAGATATAGCTCTACTGGCTCTGGCATGATACCAGGCTTTCATTATTGTATTCTCCGTTGTCATATCTTCACTTAGCGACCAGCCTACAATTTTCCTATCAGCAAGATCCATAATCGTTGTTAAATAATTCCAATCATTGTTTACTCTTATGTAAGTAATGTCAGAGACCCATTTTTCACCAAGCTTCACACTGATAAACTCTCTATTAAGCACATTATCAGATATGTTGAATGAATGATTGGAGTCTGTGGTTACAACAAACTTTCTCTTTAAAACACTCCTTAAACCCATTTTTTTCATCAAAACAGCTACATAGGATCGTGAATAATACAAACCTTCTCTTTCTAACATCTTCTGGATACGATGACTGCCATAAATCTGCTTGCTTTTATCAAAAATTGACCGAATACGTTCTTTTAATAAAACGAGAGACTTATTTTCACTCTTTTTACCTAGTGATTTATACCAGTTATAAAAGGCATTTCTGCTTACATTCATGCATTTACACATCTTCTCGACAGTAAAATTATCTGTGTTTTCCAAAATGAATTGATATCTTACTTGTCGCTCTTGGAGAAGATGCTTACTGCCTTTTTTAATATATCACGCTCCATCGTTACATCACGAAGCTCTTTTTTTAAAGCTCTTAATTCCTTTTGCTCTGCAGAAAGCTCTTTTTTCTTTGTGAAATCGCCAGATTTAGATTCATATTCTCGTCTCCATCTACGAATCATGCTACCGTCCAAACCGTATTCAGAACTGACCTCTTTAGCTGTTCTACCGAATTGTAACAGCTCTACAATCATGACTTTAAAATCGTTGTCAAATGTTCTTCTTGCCATAATACAAATTTAATGATTTAGGGCTTAAATACTTTGTCACAACAAATATAGACACTCCAAAGTGTTGTTTTTAGTAGTAATCTTACAAGCTTAGATGTGAGCAATAATCCTTTCTTAACAGAATTGTTTTGCGCAAGCAATAAACTCCCAAATTTAGATTTATCAAATAATCCGCTTTTACAAAGTCTAACGTGTTACAACTGCCAACTTACAAGTTTAGAC
>JAAZGG010000030.1 GCA_012511355.1 bacterium
CTCTATAGATTCCTTGATTCCCCATAGTGCCCATTTTAGAGGTAAAGTGTAATGTGGGTTTCCTTCTGGGTCTATTGCAGGTTTCCCTAAACCTTTTCCTTTATAGCCTTTTTCAGCTTTTCCAATTATTTTGCGTCCAGCATGGTAGTTAACCCAGAGTAAAGTGTTGAATTCGCTTCCATCTCCAAACTTTCCGCTAACAAAAGTTTCCCCATGTAACCATTTTGGGATGTCATAATATCGTTTGGGAAATTCTCTAAATTTGCTTTCAATCGAAGTTATCTTTTTGCCGCAATCTAAGGCGTTAAACAGTGGCATGTTTAGGCAGTCTTCTAAGCTAAGTTTTAACCCTGAATAAACGGCTAAAATCATTGTGTCATCCCAGCGTTCAACTAAAACACGTAGGTAAGGATGAATAATATAAAATGCAAAGCCGCCTCTTCCAGTCCTAAGTAACCACCTCAGTTTTACAAGCTTTTGAACTGCTCT
This sequence comes from bacterium, assembly GCA_012511355.1. Lineage (GTDB taxonomy): Bacteria > Bacillota_I > Bacilli_A > RFN20 > UBA1709 > JBMNFL01. Next base: position 490 of record JAAZGG010000030.1, read on the forward strand.
TTTTAATCGCCTGCCACTGACGTTTGGGAAAGCGTACTTGTTATCAAACAACGTAAGCGAAGTACAACTGCCGCCTGTTCCCATGATGTACTCAATAATCTGAGGGAGTAAAGGGTCGTATCGGAAGCGTTTAATTGATTTCGCTTTACCGTTTCCTAAAGTGGTCTTCGCTACAGTATACGCTGTTCTCTTAATTCCAAATTTATAAATGTCCTGAGCCGCTTTTAAGAGGTCGTCTAAGGATAAAATGGGCTTCTTTTCTCTTTTATTACTCTTACAATATTGCTCTATACAGTCATTATTTTTTATCTGGGGTTTCTCTGTCTTTTCTTTATTTAGTTGATTATCTGTTTGAGTTAACATTAGTTGTTCCCTCTTTACCTCTTAGCTGTAGTACCGTTTTATTTCGTCAAGTGGTACTTCGTTTGGTTCATAGATTAGTCTAATTTCGTTCATCGATAGCTTCTTGATTAGCTGGATTTCCGCTTCGCTTTTTCTGGGTTTATTTAGCCAATCGTTGAATAATCCGATGCTGTAGTGTTTGCTTCTTGATTCGATTATTGCCCAATCATGGGCTTCTTTAATTACATTCACCATTTTCTTTTTCTCCATTTTCGGCGGCTAATTCGCCTGTAGGCTATTTAAGGGTTCGCTTTTATCAGAGTTTTGCGGTGGATTTTGGGGTTGTTTAATCAATTGATTAATCATTGAAGCCTGCTTTGTTTAATCAGTTGATTAATCATGTCTAAATTCAAAAATAAGCCCTTAACACTTTCTGTTAACAATAAATCTATAGGGTAGTATGTAGTATATAGTAATATACAATAATATGGTGTATTATATGGCTAAAGTTAACGTTAATAAAAGAACAAGTTTAGCGTGTGATGCTAAACTAAGTCAAGAACTGGCTTTTTTGAGCAAAAGGACAAAAAAATCCAAAATAGATATTATAAAACAAATTATTGAGTTGATGGTGGCTCAAGCGGTCAGTTATGAGACTTTTACTTATGATGTGTACCCTGACAGAAATACCGTGCAGATTGTCTTTTACGGTCATCACGGTTTAGCGTTGGTTAGTGGCTCAAGTGGTAGCGGTGGATTTTCTGATGAGAACGAATTGATGGAATTTATGGCTGAAACAGCCTCAAAGAAAGCGGCTAAAACAGCGGCTAAACAATAAAGAGGTTTTTTGAATGACAGAAGATACGGAATCTAATGAGACTAAGAATTCAATAATTAAAGACGTTCCTGATAGTACTTTGCGTATTGAAATTGACAACGATAAACGCCTAACTGAGTTACAAAAATCCTTAGAGGAAAAATCTGCTAAAATCGCTGTAATGGAGTATGAAAGAACCCATAATTCTTTTGGTGCTCCTAAAGCACCAGTCGGCGGTGACACGGCGATGCTTAACGAATTTTATCAAGAAAAGCAAAACAATCAATCAAGTGGTTCCGATGATTGGCAAACTCGAACATACAATTCAGAGCAAGAACTTTACCAAACAGTAAGTAAAAAAGCTAAAGAAGGAAATTCTGAGGCTCAAGCAATAGAACGCCAGCTTTTCAATAAATTGCGGAAAGACGGTTTGGATTACGAATTCTACGGAGACACTCACGCTTTGTACCGTCAGCCTAAACCAATTCTTCCAAACATGACTAAAGAACAAATTGAATACACTAAACAGAAAAACGCTGAATTAATGGCAGAGAAAGCAAAATGGCGTAAGGTGCAATAAAATGTCAGCAAACCAAGTTATCACAAATAGTGACCCTTACACGAAAACCTCTTCATGTGCTTTCTGGATTGAGAAAGAAGACGGCTCTTACAAATGGCAAACTACCAAAACAACTAAGAAATTTAATCAAGTGCTCGGAGAATGGCTAACTGAAAGCGAAGAGGTCTCGGAGCAGACCCCAACAGAATTAGGCTTAATTAGAGAAGCTACCGTTAACATTTTGGTTCTTAAAGAATACCCTTCAATGGATGAGTTAGACGGTAAAATCAGAGTTTGGTTTAAGATTCCAGCAACTTTTAAAATACCAAACACTCAAGGCGATAACCTTTATTTCCGTCATAGCGAAGGACGACTGTTTCTCATAAATTGCTATCCATCGATGCCTCAAGCCTGCGAAGTCGGCTTCACATCATGTGAAAACTACAGCTACAAAGAAGGTAAGGCAGTTAAGCTAACAATAAAACAGGCTCAAGAATTAGCTAAAACCACAAAATACGTCTATTCCAAGCAAATAAACGGCGAATACGTTACGGTGGTCTAACTTGAGTGGGTATTCATCTTTAGGAAGATGCCAATGTGGCAGTAATGAGACAGAGATAGTTGAAAGAAACGGTCAACTGCTCACTACTTGTGCACATTGCGGCACGATAAGAGCAAAACATTTTTTCTGAGAAGGTGATAAGATTTGACGGATGTTGCATCTCAATTTACTGGCAATTTCTTGTGTAGTTGCGGAGCGAACGTATTCCAAACATACACTAAAGGAAACTTGATAATAAGACGCTGTACAGAATGCGGAAAAGAACAAACTCTAAAATAAACACCCCTACCGCCTTAAATTATCGCTAACGAAAAGTTAGGTAAAAAAAATGGCTGACTCTGAGTTGCCTATTTAGAGAAAAGCTTGGCATTCCTTCACAACTCACAACGGCTCAGGGTCAGCTTTACCTTTCTTTACTCGATATTTTTCCTTTACCTAATTAATCCTTCAAACCTAATTTTTCAATCAGCCTAACACTTTAAACAAAAATATGAAACAAGTTTTAGCCATAAAGTGCCTATGTGTGTTTTTTGTGCTTGGCATTTTTCGAAATGGCTGGAAACTATGCCAAAAAACGCCTAATTTAAGGCTTTTTCATCGA
>JAAZGG010000031.1 GCA_012511355.1 bacterium
CACTTACCTTAATTATACGATATTGTTCAAGATAAAAAAACATATAGTTGTTTTTTTATCTTGGCCTATCTCTTTATTCATGATATAATTACGTTGTTCACAAATTTCTATACTTCCAAAATAGAAATGTGAACTTCCATTGCTGTTTGTGTTGTGTATTTGGGATATATTTGATATTTTGTCATGGTGTTTCTATGAAAATTTATGAGATCAGTTAAGATTCTTAACTTTTAAACCGTTTAAAATAGATCTTGTCATCAGAATAGAGGGTTGGTTTTTTACAGTGTGAAAAGCGTGTAACCAGCAGATTAATGAAACTCCCTTCACATGAGCATACATTTTGCAAATAAACAATGTTTTGAGGCTGGGTAAAGTAAAGACTACTCACCCTCCAACAAGTTATTGATACTAAATAGAAATTGTAAGGGAAAACGTTCTTTGAAAAACGCATATTGTTACGAGTAGGACAAAGGGAAATTATAAAAGTGGGTATAGCAAACAAGCCTTTCAGTGAAGGTGAAAACTAAAATATGCTACGCCGCATGGCTCAGAAGCTTTACAAGGCTGAATTCCTGTTGTAAAAGACGTATGCATCATTGTGCTTTGTGCATCCTATTTCTTCAATACCTTTATCTTAAAACGTACGCTTGTTTGCTGTGTTCCACAGAAACCCTAGTTAAAAATTTTTTATAAAGGAATCGGAATCTCTGGGAACGAGAGTAAACACCCTCTGGTCATAATCTGATTCTATCTATATGGTCTTGCTATAGCTGATTTGGGAGCATTTACATTCCTTTGATGGTTCAATCCTTTGAATAGCAAACCAACAACTATACTTTAGGCGGTACGGCTGTAAGGGCCCCAACTTACCTTTATAATCAAAGCGAGGATATCCGGATGTGGGTATTTAAACTTGACCCTAGTCCTGGAATCCAAAAAAATAAAATGCTTTGTCTACTAAACTTAACAACCGTACCTGTGCGCTTGGGTGGAAGCTTCTGATTGCGTTTTAAGTTTTTTCTTGGTTTTCGACGGAAGCCTTTAGTTTTTCTTTTTTCTTAAGGTGAAGAGAATGATCAACCACCCACAACAGCACAAGAAGATCGTGGTAAGTTGTCACATCGGATGCTTTACCCTCAAAGCGCCAAAGATCGAAAAGAAGCAGATCTGCCCCTGCAATAAGCGCTCATTTTGTGATAGAATAACCCTGATGATCAAGCAATAATACGAATGTTCGTATGATGCTTTTCTGATTTTTGACCGGGCAGCTAGAATCAGGATACACTGGCTAGATTACAGGAAGCAGGCTATCCAAGTTGAGTTGATAGAGTTTAGAGATGTTCTTGTCCATTACAACCAGCCCGCTACCTTGTATGCTTGATAACGAAGCAGCTTCAGCCAGAGCATTTCCTGATAAACTACATGAGGAGTACATTCTTGTAACATAAAGACCTCCTAAACGAAATGATATGGTAATATGTCATTCGATTGAGTTTTGAGGCGGTCGTGCGTTTGCCAAGATAGAATTCAAACATA
>JAAZGG010000032.1 GCA_012511355.1 bacterium
ATAATTCAGAGATTTATGACGGCGAAATAGCGATTGTAAATGGAAAAATCGCTGGGGTTGGCGAATATGAAGCCAAAGAGGTTATTGATGCCAGAGGTCTTTATGCAGCACCCGGTTTTATTGATGCTCATATTCATATTGAGTCGTCTTATGTTAGTCCTGAAGAATTAGGACGTTTAGTAGTTCCTTTTGGTACCACCACTATAATCGCTGACCCTCACGAGATTGTGAATGTTTGTGGGATTGATGGGCTAGATTATATGCTCGCTGCTTCTGAAGCCGTAGCCTTAGATGTCAAGATGATGCTACCCTCATGTGTCCCGGCCACACCTTTTGAGAATGCGGGAGCCATAATTGATGCGGCGGCTATGGAAGAACCTATAAAAAACGAGAAAATACCAGGCTTAGGTGAATTTATGAATTTTGTTGGTGTGTCAAATGCAAGTGATGATGTACTTGACAAGTTATTGGTCGCCTACAAAAACAATAAAATAATTGATGGTCATAGTCCAGGTTTATCGGGAAATTTACTTAACGCCTATGCATCAGCGAAAATTATGACCGATCATGAATGTTCAAAAGTTGAAGAAATGCACGACAGAATAAGACGAGGGATGTATGTACAATTAAGACAAGGTTCGGTTTGTCATGATTTAGAAAATCTTTTGGAAGGTATGACAGCAGAAAATTCTAGAAGATGCTTATTGTGTTCCGATGACAGACAACCCAAGACAATTTTTGAAAAAGGACATTTGGATGATCATTTAAGAATTTGTGTTAGAAAAGGGGTAAATCCTATTACCGCCATTCAAATGGCCAGTTTAAATGCGGCAGAGTGTTACAGGCTTTATGATAGAGGTGCCATAACACCAGGACGTCGGGCGGATATAGTTTTATTAGAGGATTTAAAAAATTTCAAGGCTAAGAGAGTCTTTATTGAAGGGAAGGAAGTTGCCAAAGATGGCAAGTATTTGCTCCCCATCAAAAGACATTCCATAGAAAAAGTAAGAGGAAGAATAATGATTAAAGATTTTTCCAAGGCTAAATTAAAACTAACTTTAAAATCAAACAAGGTAAATGTAATAGATATTTTGCCAGGCGGAGTAGCAACCGCTAAAGGTCAAGCGGAGGTGAAACTTTCTTTTGATGGCGATTTTGTCTACAATCCCAATGAAGATATAGTAAAAGTAGCCGTAGTGGAAAGACATCATAATACGGGGAATGTTGCGGTGGCCTTGCTTAGAGGATACGGGATTAAAGAGGGTGCAATAGCGGTATCTATTGCCCATGATTCACACAATATAATAGTTGTGGGCGTTAATGATGATGATATGGCTTTTGCCGTGGAAAAATTAGTAGAACAAGAAGGGGGCATAATTCTTGTAAAGGATTCCCAGGTAGTTGAGTCTATGCCCATGGAGATAGGCGGAATTATGAGTTCACGATCTGGAAAATGGGTAACTGAAACCTTAAATAGAATACACGAAGCTGCCCACAATGAATTAAAAGTCAATAGAAGCCTTGAACCTGTAATGGTACTCACTTTTATGTCTTTGCCAGTAATACCCGAGATTAAATTAACAGATATGGGTTTATTTGATGTAAGCAAATTTAAATTTATCAGTGTTGAAGTAGAAGAATAACAGAGTTCTTTACTCTGATGAAAAGGATAGAAGAGATAGAAGCGATTTAAAATTTGTAAAAGCAAGAACGGTAGGCGACAATAAATGAAGACAAAGGATAATAAAATAATAGCTAGTTCGATAATTTTCATTGTCTTGATGGGTCTTGTCTCTATGATGAGCGATATGACTCATGAAGGGGCCAAAAGTATTTACGGTTCCTTTTTGGGTATAGTAGGAGCCACGCCAAAAATTATATCTATAATATCGGGTTTAGGAGAATTTATTGGTTGTTCGCTTATTCTAATAACAGGAATAATTGCTAATAAAACTAAAAAATATTGGACGATGACCATTATTGGCTATATGATTAATTTACTTGCCATTCCAGCTCTAGCCCTCACTGGGCCCAATGGTTGGATTTATGCTTGTTCACTAATTCTTGTTGAGCGAATAGGAAAGGCTATTCGTAAACCAGCAAAGAACACTCTTGTTTCTTTTTCAAGTAAGAATTTAGGAGAGGGAAAGAGTTTCGCTTTTGTTGAGTTTTTAGATCAAATAGGGGCCTTCATAGGACCACTAATTCTGACCCTTGTCTTGTATTTAAAAGACACAACAGATATTTTTGAATCCTATAAAACTTGCTTTTTGGTTTTGGCTATTCCAGCACTTATCACTTTAATAATTTTATTTATTGCGCGAGCCAAATATCCTAAACCTGATAGTTTAGAAAGAGAAGAAGTGGTAGCAGATAATATCGAAAATAAAAGTGTGTTAAAA
>JAAZGG010000033.1 GCA_012511355.1 bacterium
CGCAGGTATTGAGCAAGATGATATCAGCTTCTTCCCGCAATTTAGCTTTTTGGTAGCCACAGAGTTCTAAAAGCCCAGCTAAAAACTCGCCATCACGTTCATTCGCCTGGCAACCAAAGGTTTGAATAAAGTATTTCTTATCTTTAGTATAGTCAAGTAGATTAGGGTCAATCTTTAATTCTGTTCGGATGATGGGAATAGGCTTTTGGGAGCGCTTAGCCGCCTCTTCTAATGAGGGCCGCTCAAAGTATTTAGGACAAGCTTTCACTGTATCTTTTTAAAGACTTCAAAGGTTGGAGCCTTTCCTTTGTTGTAAAAATAAAGGGTGATTAAACCGAAAATAATAAAGAGAATTCCCGCATAGAGATAAGTTCCCCAAGTGATAGGAATTAAATTTATGAGAAGACTAAGGCCTATCATAACCCCGACCCCTAAAATACTTGTTAGGGTATAGATAAGACTACTTATGTTATTTTTAACGGCCTGGGTTTCGTTCGCCCAATCAAGTCTAGGCTTTCTTAAATCAAGGTAGAAACCAAAATAATTAGTGCCGAGATAAATCACATTAGCAACTACTAATAATAAAAGTGCTTCATACCACTCAAGAATGCCCATAGCAAAGATGATAACAAGAATTAGGAAGCAAAGAAAACTACTTAAGAGCCAACCAAGGCAAACTTTAGAAAAGATGATGGTATTAGCCTTAACAGGAATAATTTTATAAAAGTAAGCATCCTTACCCATTCTAGAAACAGCGGTTGAAGAGATCATATTCATGCTGGCAAAAAAGAGAAGGGCACCTAAGAAAATAGAAAAAACTAAAGGATCAGCAAAGTTTAGGTTTTCTCTAGCTAAAGTGATGAGATTTTCTGTCTCTCCTTCTTCTCCAGCACTAGCCAAAGCGATGACAAAAGACAAAACCATAACAATTGGCACGATAAAGACCATGGCCACCAGATTTAAAAAATAGTTAGGGCTACGGACAATTAGCTGCCATTCGCTGCGAATCAAACTCGGTAAGATTGCCCGATTTTTCAAAGATTTATCAAATTCTTTGGAGTCCATTCGCTTCTTTTTAGCACTGCTTTCCCCACTACCCAGCATGGTTTTAAGGTAAATTTTATTGCCGATTAAAGCAAATAAAGCCACAAAAGCGACACTGATTACTACATTTAACAAAGCCCATAAAAACCCGATGCCAAAGTTGGTTGAAGATAAGGCCAGCATCTGCGGTTTAAAAATAGGGAAGTAACGGGCGAAGGGAACGATAAAACTATCGACAAGCTCATTAAAACTATTAAAAGCTTCCGGATTTTCATTAAAACTTTCCATCTGAGGAGCAATTAAGTTGAAAGATATACTAAAACTGAAACTCAAGAGTAAAGAAACGCCAACAAAGACATAGGTAAAGAAATCGCGGTGTTTTGAAAAAACGAAAACGCGGTTGATTAAAGAAAGGATAATTCCCCAGATACTAACAGGAATAAGCGGGGCACAAATTATAATGAGTAGACCGTTAAAATAATAACCAACCGGCGCAGCAAAACCAATACCGGCCCCCACAATAAAGGGCATAAAAAGTCCTAAGGTAAAAAGATAGAGCAAGACTACAGTGGTTAAAAAGCGCGCTACAATAATTTCCCAGGGCTTTAGTGGCAGGGGTAGTAGTGCTTCGTTATCCATGGACAAGAAGAAGACGCTGATTACTGAAAAAATGGAGATGACTGCCAGAATCACATTTAAAATAGGGATGAGTAGCATCCAAAAGCCGGTTCTATCGCCCCCATTTATATGGATGATGTGTGCAAAACTATAGGCCCCAAAACCTAAGGGTAAACAAACACAGATACCCAAAAGTAAAATGAGAACAGCATAACCAACTTTACTTAGTCTTTTCCGACTTTTCTTAGTAGTTGTACTACCAGAATCAAAGAGTGATCTCAGTAAAACCTTACTCAGGGCAAAAACGTTACGCATTTTTAGTTATCTCCAAGAAGACTGATTCTAAAGAACCAGAACTGGCATATTTTTCTTTAAGTTCGGCTATCGTGCCCACGAAGAGCAATTTACCCTTATCGATAATACCAATGCGGTCACAGAGTTTTTCAGCCACTTCTAAAACGTGGGTTGAGAAGAAAACCGAAAAGCCTTTCGCAGCATGTTCACGCATCATCTCTTTTAAAAGGAAGGAGGATTTAGGATCAAGACCGGTCATCGGTTCATCCAAAATCCAAATCTTAGGTTCAGCTAATAAAGCACCGGTAATAATTAATTTTTGACGCATACCATGTGAATAGCTCTGTATTTTATTGTTTAAGGCATCAGCAATTTCAAATTTTTCAGTTAATTCCTTGATTTTTTCTTTTCTTTTTTCAACGGGAACCGCATAGATCGTTCCCATGAAATTTAGGTACTCAATACCTTTTAGACGTAAGAAAATATCCGGACTATCCGCCACGTAGCAGAATTGCCTTTTGGCTTCAAGAGCTTCTTCTTGAATATCTTTACCAGCGACGGTAATTCGACCTTCATCGAAATC
>JAAZGG010000034.1 GCA_012511355.1 bacterium
GCCCTCGGTAGTGGTACCTCCACTCCACCCAAAGCCATCTTAGAAATCAAAGATTATTTAGAAAGGAGAGCGCAAAATGGCGAATAAACAAGAAACACTGCAACACGTCGCTCTTATTATGGACGGTAATGGCCGCTGGGCTAAACAAAGAAATCTTCCCCGCCACTTGGGTCATAAAGAAGGTTGTGAGCGCATTATTGAAACCTTTGAGGTCTGTAAAAAAAGAAACATTAAGGTCTTAACCCTTTATGCTTTTTCTACGGAAAACTGGAATCGCCCCAAAGCCGAAATTCGCCATTTATTTAACTATCTAGAATCTTTCTTTAAGAAAAACATCAAGAAATTCGAAAGAGATGGCGTACGCGTTCAAGTGATGGGCGATGTCACTCGCCTCCCTCTTAAAACTCAAAAAACCCTAGAAGAAGCAATCGCTAGGACTAAGGATTTTGATAATTTTGTTTTCAATATCGCTTTAAACTATGGCTCACAACAGGAATTAGTCAAAGCCACTAAAGAGATTGCTAAAGAGGTTCAAGATGGAAAACTAGACATCCAAGATATAAATGAAGATACGATTTCTAAGCATCTCTATACCCACAATTTACCACCAGTTGATCTGATGATCCGCACCAGTGGTGAGTGTCGTCTTTCTAACTATCTACTCTATCAATTAGCCTATTCGGAATTTATCTTTACCGAAACCTACTGGCCCGATTTTAAGGAGAAAGAATTCGAGGCTTGCCTTGATGAATACTACAAACGTGACCGCCGTTATGGAGGTTTAAGCAAGAAGAAATAAAAAAAGTGGCGTTGCCACTTTTTAGTTTACTGTTTATACTTTTTTATCTCTTCAATCAGGGCTGGTACCACCTGTTTGATATCGCCAACAATACCCACATCCGCCACTTTGAAAATCGGCGCGTAGCGGTCTTTATTAATGGCGACAATGAAGTCAGATTCTTCCATTCCCGCTAAGTGTTGGATAGCCCCTGACACCCCAAGAGCAATATACAAATTGGGTCTTACGGTTTTACCGGTTTGACCGACTTGTCTTGCCTGTTCAATGGTACCACAATCAACGGAAGCTCTCGAACCAGAAATCGTTCCATTGAGTACCTTAGCTAATTCCACCGCTAAGGGATAGGTTTCTTGACAGATACCACGACCCACCGAAACCAGAATCTTAGCATCCTCAATCCTATCACTGGACTGAACTTTTCTAATAACCTTGACAATCTCTACTAATGATTTTGGACGATCAAGTTGGAAGGTAACATTAGTCACCGTTCCTTTTCTTTGACTATCAGCTTCCAGCTTCTTCATAACACCCGGCCGTACCGTTGACATTTGGGGACGGTGATTAGGCGAAATAATGGTCGCCATTAAATTACCACCAAAAGCTGGTCTTGTCATAAACAAGGAGCCATCCTCTTCCACCTCTAATTTGGTGCAGTCAGCGGTTAAACCTGTTCTCAACCTTGCGGATAAGCGCGGCGCTAAATCGCGACCAATCGAAGTCGCTCCAACCAAAATGATATTAGGCTTGCGCTCTTCAACCACCGAATAAACCGCCTGAACATAGGGTTCAGTTAAATATTCTTGCAAGTCCCTACTATCAATAACAATAACCTCATCAGCCCCGTGAGCAATTAAATCTTGAGCGGCATTCTTAATGTTGTAGCCCGCTAAGATCACGTGGAGGCTACTATGGGTCTTGTCGGCAATTTCCCGACCTTTGCCTAATAATTGATAAGATACATCTTGCACCTTCCCATCTCGGGTTTCGGCAATGACATAGACATTTTTATATGCACTTAATTCCATTATTCTACCCTCCTATAAAAGATTTTTGTCAATTAGGGCTTCCAAGATTAATTTGGCCCCTTCAGCGGCACTGACATTATCGTAAGTGTGTCCTGCGGCCTTTAATTGTTTACCAAAGGATTGTTTGACTTGAGTGGGAGAGCCCTTTAAACCTAAAGTTGTCACATCAACATCAATTTTATCAGCACTCCAGATTTCAACTTCCATTTCTCTAAAGGCTTTTAAAATGCCAGCAACACTCATATAACGCGGCTCAACTTCTTCACCAAGCACGGTTAAAACAACAGGTGTCTTAACCCTTAAAACATAACTGCGATCTTCCACTTTTCTAGTAACAAGACAAGTGCCATCCTCTTTATATTCTAAAGATTTCACATAAGAAACTTGTGGTAGATCTAATAACTCGGCCGTCTCTGGTCCAACTTGCGCGGTATCGCCATCAATCGCCTGCCGACCCATAATTATAATGTCATAGGGTTCTAATTTTCTTATAGCTCCAGCTAGCGCACTAGAGGTAGCTAAAGTATCCGCACCGGCAAATTTAAAATCACTTAAAAGAATACCGCGATCGGCCCCCATCGCAAAGGCTTCACGAATGATCTCTGTCGCCTGCATCGGCCCCATAGAAAGGACAACAACTTCCGCACCATACTTATCCTTAAGCTGTAAAGCGACTTCTAAACCCGCCTTATCATCAGGATTCATAATGCTAGGTACGCCTTCACGAATCAAGGTGCCTTTAACTGGATCAATTTTGATTTCCGTTGTATCAGGAACTTGTTTTAAACAACAAATAACACGCATTTTCTTGTCCTCCTATCGTAAGATGGCCCCAGCGATAACCATTCTTTGAACCTCGCTAGTTCCTTCATAAATTTCTGTAATCTTCGCATCGCGCATCATCCTCTCAATTGGATAATCGCGAGTATAACCATAGCCACCGAAGAGCTGTAAGCACTTAGTGGTAACTTCCATCGCCACTTCAGCACCAACTAATTTAGCCATCGCGGCTTTAAGACTTAAATCTTTAAGTTTCTGCTCTTTAGCTTCCGCGGCTTGTTCGACAAGCAAGGCGGCTGCCTGTGTCTTCGCGTAAAGCGAAGCTAGAACAAATTGAGTATTTTGGAAAGCGGCAATTGGCCGATTGAACTGTTTTCTTTCCTTGACATATTTGATGGTCTCGTTGATGGCGCCTTCCGCAATACCAACGGCTTGAGCGGCAATGCCAACCCGGCCGCCATCTAAGGTCTTCATAGCAATAGAGAACCCTTGACCAACTTTACCAAGTAAGGCCTCTTTTCCTAAATGCACATTATCAAATATTAATTCACAGGTAGAAGAGCCTCTAATTCCCATCTTGTTTTCGGGTTTACCAACCGTAAAGCCTGGGGTTCCTCTCTCTAAAATAAAGGCGGTGATGCTCTTAACACCAATATTGCGATCGGTCATGGCAAAAATGATAAAGACATCCGCATAACCGGCATTGGTAATAAAGATTTTAGAACCATTAAAAATCCAACCATCCTCTACCTCAGTAGCTAATGTTTGCTGACCCGAAGCATCGGTTCCCGCATTAGGCTCAGTTAAGCCGAAGGCTCCTACATGTTCCCCACTGCATAACTTAGGTAGATACTTAGCCTTTTGTTCAGGTGTCCCATACTCTAAAATTGGGGTCACACAAAGAGAGAAGTGGGCCGATAAGATAACCCCTGTGCTCGCACAAGCACTGGAAATCTTTCTTACGGCATGTGCATACATGGGAACACTAGCTCCTGCACCCCCATACTCTTTAGGAACACAGATACCCATTAGACCAATCTCACCCATCTTTTTAACGGTATCAACGGGGAAAATCTCTAATTCATCGACTTCAGCGGCCCGAGGTTTGACTTCCGTTTCTACAAACTCATCGAGCAATTTCTCATAGAGTTTAAATTCTGCTGTTTTTTCCATAAAACTGTCTCCTTTTCTAAACTATTTGTATAAAACTGTCGCTTCACCAGTAGTAACCACTTTACCAAGCTGATTAACACATTCGGTTTTTAAAGTATAGATGTGTTTTTCCTCATTGGCAGCAATGATCTCTACCGTGGTAGTGATAGTATCGCCAAGATAAACAGGCTTTAAGAATTTTAGGCTCTGACCTAAATAAATTGTCCCCTGCCCTGGCAATTGATTGCCTAAAACCGCGGAAATATAACCAGCGGAAATAATACCATGGGCAATTCTTCTACCAAACATCGATTTGGCGGCAAACGCCTCATCTAAATGCACGGGATTGCAATCACCAGAGACCTTGGCAAACATCTCGACATCTTCGGCAGTAACGGTTCTTGCCATACTGTCCTTCATACCAATTTTTAATTCTTTCATAAACTTCCCCTCACTTTTTATTTATAAATTTTTAATAATAAAGCCTAACATTATTGAACTCAGTATCCCTGGCTGCTCAAGAATAGGCACATGCCCACTATGTGGGAAAACGGCAAATTCACAATTAGGGATATTTTGATAGATAATCTCACTGAATTTTTGAGGCTTTAAGATATCATTCTGCCCACAAACAACTAGGGTTGGACATTTAATGTTCTTTAAAATATCCGTCATATAAACATCTTGAACAAAGGTATCGTAGAGGATTTTTTGACCATCATAATAACTCTTGTCTAAGGCCTTAAAACCCTTACCTCGCTCTAATAACATCGCTCGCTCTTTCTTTAAAAAGTCGGGGCCGTAGATAGCTGGAGCCATGACCCAAAAGAAAGTCTCTCCATCACCAATATCACAAAGAGCCTTCCAACTGAGAACAAAGTTTTTACAGACCTCATCGAATTCTGAGATAGAATCAATAATCGTTAGGGTTTGAACATACTCGGGAAAAAGGCTAGCAAACTTCATGCCCACCTCTCCACCATAGGAGATGCCGGCGATATTGACTTTCTTTAAACCCAAGAAATCAAACAATTCTTTAGCTTCCTCGGCATGTTCTTTAAAAGAATAAATACCGCTTTCGGGCACGGGTTTAGCCGACTTCATCTGACCTTTAAAATCATGGCAGACAATCTTAAAACCCGCCTTCTCAAAAATGGGAACACATAAGTCCCAACTATTAGTTGAGGCCATCACTCCGTTGAAAAAGGCAATTACCTTATCGGATTTAAGATCACCTTTGACTTCGTAATAGAGTTCTATACCTTTTTTGGTTTTAAAAATCATTTTTCCCCCTCTTTCTCAATGTTAAACTTTATATTCTTCAGTAACTGTATTGATAAAACCTAAGGCTAGAGTCGAAAATAAGATGGGTTTTTCATACATTGAAGCATGACCCACATCGGGTATTTTGACATAAAAGCCGTTTTTAATACTCTTGAGTAACTGTTCTTGATTAGCAAGTGGCGTTAAATAATCCTGCTCCGCCCCAATGATTAAAGTGGGCGCTTTTAAATCCTTTAAAAGAGGACGCACATCGTAATTAGAAGAACTCTTAGTAAGCCTAATCATCGCATCCGTAAAGTTTTTATCACTAAAGAGCGGGAACAAAATCTTTTCCCGATTGCGCATCCAATCAAGACGCCCTTCGTAGAAGGTTGGCGAATAGATAATAGGAATCGCCGTATAGTAGTAATGCTCGCCTTTTCCGGTCTCGGCCGCCATATTCCAGGCTTTGCCAATATCATCTAACCAGGGCGTGGTATAAGCACAGGTATTGAAAAGCACGAGCTTATCGACATATTCTTGATAACGGCAAGCGAATTCTAAAGCGACTTCCACACCATAAGAAATACCAACTAAATTAACTTTTTTAAGTTTTAGTTCATCACATAAGGCCTTAAGAACTCTAACTTGAATATCGTGATCATAGGGGAATAAGTCGGCAATCTTACAACTCTGCCCCTGATCTAAAAAATCTACGAGAATCAGCTGATTATGGCAAGAAAAGTCCTCAATAAAAGGTACCCAACTCTTAGTTGACATCATAATGCCATTTAAGATGATCACGGGTTTTCCTTGACCATAGACTTCATAGTAAACTTCTTTGTTCTGAAAATTAAACTTCATAATTAATCCTCATCATCAAGATTGCCAATAATGCCATATTCTACAGCTTCTTGATATAATTGCTCTCTAAACTTGGGATGGGCGATGGAAATAAGGGCTAAAACACGTTCTTTAACATTTAAACCCCAGAGATTTACCATGCCGTATTCAGTCACAATGTAATGAACATCTTGCCTTTGTAAAGTGACAATTGCCCCCGGTCTTAACTGGCTGACAATCTTAGAAACTTCTTCTCTTTCACCCGTCTTGGGATTTTTAACCATCGCGGTTGAATATAGACAAATAAAGGCTCGGCCGCCTTTTGAAAGTTGAGCACCAATTGCTGTATCGGCTTGACCACCCGCCCCACTAAATTGTCTAGACCCAATGGATTCCGAACAGACTTGACCTGTTAAATCAACTTCTAAAGCGGTATTAATGGAAACTTGATTATCGTTTTGGGCGATGACATGAGGATCATTAACATAACAACCGTCCAATAAGGAAACGGCGGGGTTATCATCCACAAAATCGTATAATTCTCTAGTCCCCACAATCATGGTGGTAACTGCCTTACCAGGGTGTAAATTCTTCTTGCTGTTATCAACGACACCAGCCTTCATTAATCTCATTAGCCCCGTTGTCAAGAGTTCGGTATGAACACCTAAATGTTTCTTGTTAGCTAAAGCCGCACATACGGCATCAGGAATGCCCCCAATACCAATTTGAATGCAATCACCATCACGGATCTGGGAAGCGATATAGTCACCGATAATTTTATCCTTCTCACTAAAAGTACCTTCAGGGACAATAGGTGGTTGATAATCAACTTCGATAAAGTAATCTACTTCATCAACTTTAACTAAACAATCCCCCCAGGTTCTTGGATAATTGGGATTAACCTCTAAAATGACTAGTTTTGCCGCCGCCAATATTCTTTTCTCATAGGTGTTAGAAAGCGATAAAGATACATAACCATGCTTATCGGGAAGTGAACAAACACCTATAAAAAGATCAGGATGAGGAACGTGATGTAGACGCCTAATGGCTGCAAAATGCAAGTGGTTAGGAATAAAAGACACGTTGCCATTGGGATGAGCTTTCCTAAGCGGTGGTGAATAAAACCAGCCATCACAAGCAAAGGAATGCCGGTATTTACGATCTAAATAAGCAAGATCGCTGAAAGGTAGGCAGTTGGTGATCTTCACGTTCTTAACGCGGTCAGCAATACTTGGTAAAGCCCCCATGAAGGCTCTAGCCTCGCCGCCACCTAAACCCGTCACGATGTGATAATCGGATTTAACAAACGATAAAGCCTTTTCTAATGTGATAATCTTGTCTTGATAGTTCATAGTGAACTCCCTCCTTTTTTATATTTAAACTATTTAAAAAGCAACAAAAGCTAAATACTTTTTAAATTGATCAAACATTTGATAGAAAGTCGAGGGGGTGGCCTACCCCTCGACTATACTATTAATGAGATAAACTATTTCTTTAAATTGGTTGGAATATGATCCATGACGTCTTTAAGTGTCCTAATACCATCAACAGCAACTAAGGTGTAAGCACCGGTAGAAGTCTTTTCTAAACTGATAGTATTTAAGGCTAAACTAGTAACACCAAATCTGTTACCATCTGAGTAATCAAGTGTGCCACCCATTGGAAGTGAAACTTCTTTTTCTTCCATGGCCTCAATGTAGTTCTTCCAAGTTAAGTCCTTATTAGCAGCTTTAACTCTCTTTAAACCTTCCACGAAAATCTTACCAGCGATGTAGCCAGCCATACCATAGGAGTTGGCCATATACTCTGGATGACCATTTCTAGCAACACATTCGGCATAGTCCCAGTAATCTTGGCTATAGGCGGTAGCTACTTGGACCCAATAGAAATCTCCATTTGCTAGAACAGCAAAGCCATACTCATTTTTCTTCTCGTTAATTTCAGTCTTTACAGTATCGGTTGGAACTGCAAGCGTATACTGATACTTCGTAGCATCAGCTGGATTATCAGGATCGACTGTCACTTTGTAATAGGCCGTATGAGTAACTGCTCTAGTTACATCTGTAATATCTAACCAAGCGGTGGTATAAACGGGTCTATCCTTAGTGATAACTTTGTTATCAACTAAATCCCCTAGCGTTTTCGTATTGGCACTAACATAGGATGAGATTACCTTAGCATCGTAGGCTGCCGCTTTCATGTAGTTAAGAATCTCCGTAAACGGAACTTGGTTAGCCGCCACGATGACGACATCACATTGAGCATTCTTTAATTTGTTAACCGCTGCACTGTGATCAGTGCCCTGATCAGCCGCAGTAGTAACATAAGTGATACTCATCTTAACTTCTTTAGCTTGCTTCTTAATGCCGGCTAGCATACCAGTACCAGCATCATCAGTAGTGGAAATGACACCGACTTTTGTGCCACCTAAACCCCAGTCTTCTTCAGTTGCCGCCACGGCTCTGGCTAATAAAACCTGACCTTCGGCGTCAAAAATTGGTTGCACAGGCATAACCGCTCTGTTGTAACCTTTGGCTTTTTCTTGGTATAAGCTACTAACACCAGTGGCAGCATATACCATTGGTACACCTTTTTCCTTGATGTAATCAACTGTTTGGGTGACAGTATTGGTCCCAAAGTGACCAACTAAAGCAAAAATCTTGTCTTCTTCGACTAATTTTTTGGTGTAGGTTAAGCCTTTGGCTCCATCAAAGTCGTCATTATAGTGCTTTAATTTGACATGAGCACCACCAAAGCCACCCGCGGCATTGTAATCGGCAAAGACCGCTTCAATTGCAGCATTGAATGGAACGCCAACGACAGCAAAGCCGCCAGCAGTAGCCGCAGTATTACCAACAACAATTTCGCTTGCGCTAACGCCTTGGACTTCTGTTCCATCATACTCGACAACTTTTTGCCCACAAGAAGTGATCATGATGCCCAGCAAGGCTAGTAAGCCTACAAACCCTAAACTTCTCTTCTTCATAGTTTTCCCTCCTTGAAAAGTTTTTTATTATTATTGTCAATGACAATTAATAACCATTATTTTTTGCCTCCTAAATAGGCGGCGACTAAGCGCTCATCATTGATAAGATCAGACGCTAAGCCATGCATTGAGATTGTACCTAATTCCAAAACATACGCATAATCAGCAATTTTTAAAGTGGCAAGAGCGTTTTGTTCAACAATTAAAATTGAGGTACCACTAGCCCGAATTTTTACTAGTGTTTCGAAAATATCTTTAATGATTAAAGGGGCAAGACCTAAGGATGGTTCATCTAAAAGCAAGATTTTAGGACTGGCCATTAGGGCCCGACCAATCGCTAACATCTGCTGTTCGCCACCTGACAAGGTGCTAGCTTGTTGTTTTCTTCTTTCCTTGAGTATGGGGAAAAGGTCAAATACTTTTTCCATATTTTCTAACAACTGAGCTTTCGCACTTTTGCTTACTTCTTTACCTTCAATCATAAACTTTTTGGTTTTTAAACCATAAGCGCCGACCCTTAAATTTTCTTCAACCGTGAGGCCCATTAAAATCAAACGCCCCTCAGGTGACTGTGATAAGCCCATTCTAGCGATGGCATAAGCCCTTCTGTTAGCAATATTCTTGCCCTCAAAAAGAATTTCACCCTTAGTTACTTTAGCCATACCGCTGATCGCTTTAAGTACCGAGGTTTTACCCGCACCATTGGCCCCTAACAAGGCCACAATCTGACCTTCTTTAACCGTAATGTCAATACCCTTAACCGCTTGAATGGCCCCATAATTTATGACCAGATTCTTAACTTCTAATACCTTAGACATAAATCATTCACCTTCCTCTTCTTGTACACCTAAGTAGGCGGTTTGGACATCAACGTTCGCTTGAATTTCAGTTGGAGTTCCGATGGCTAATTTCTTACCAAAAGAAATCGCACAAACAGTGTCACAAATCTCCATAACTAAGCCCATATCATGTTCGACAAGTAGAATCGTACACTTATAGGTCTCTTGGATTTTCCTAATTAATTTTGCTAATTCCTCAGTTTCGCTATCATTTAAACCAGCTGCTGGTTCATCGAGGATAATGAGTTGAGGATCAGACATCAAGGTTCTAGCAATCTCGATCTTTTTAAGGACACCATAAGGTAGTCCCATCGCATACCAGTTGGCATAAGGTAGTAAGCCCATAAAATTTAAAACCTTTAGGGCTCTCTGCCGAATGATGATTTCTTCAGCGGCTAGTTTTGATGAGTGGAACATATGTTCAAAAATGTTGGTGTGGTATTGACGATGAGCAGCGATTAGTAAGTTATCTAAAACGCTGACCTCTTTCACGACCTCAATATTTTGGAAGGTTCTAACGATGCCTTCTAAAATAACATCGTGAACCACTTTACTATTTAAATCGATGACTTTCCCCCGTTTATTTTCAAAATAGATTTCACCTCTGGTAGGCTTATAAAACTGGGTAATACAGTTAAAGACCGTAGTTTTACCGGCCCCATTAGGACCGATTAAACCAAAGATTTCACCCTTTTTAACTTTGAAGCTTAAATCTTCAACCGCACGAACACCACCAAAGAACATACATAGATCCTTGACCTCTAAAACAATGCCTTCATCTAGATGGTATTCACTTTGCTCTTCAAGATTTAAACGACTCTCTTTTTGCTTTCTTTTAGCCTCCATTTTTTCAATTCTTTGGGCATATCTTTTAGCAAACTTTTCTTTCAAAATAGCATATTTTGCTTTGATTTTTTCTGTTTCCGTGGTCACGTTTTGTTGATATTCGGCCTCGGCCTTATCTAAATCAACACCGGTTGCATCTTTAACAATCTGAGCTTGAATTTCTTTTTGAAGGGCTTCTTTATAACTAGCAAGATCTTTTGCAATCTCCTCTTCAATGGCCTTAAATAATTCCTCGCTCATTTGAACTTTCTTCTTGGTGTTCTCTAATTTATAGGCCTTTCTTAACTCTTCTTTTTTAGCCTCAACTTTACGCTCAACGATGTAATCAAAAGCCTTAGGATCTTGAAGCGTTTGAAAACGCAGAGCCTCAAGTTTTAATTTTTTATTTTGAGTGGCCTTAGCTATCTCAGTTTGGCATTTCTCTTCTAACAAATAATCCTTCGCTGCCGCGGCATCTTTATAAAGCGCGATCCGACCAACTAAATTCCGATAACGCGCGAGATGAAAGTCGGCTTTTAACGTCTTAAGCTTTGCTGCCATAACGTTTTACCTCCCTTTCAATCTTTTTTAATTTTGCTTTATAACGGATATTGAAAACCATCTGGGCAAAACCACCAGGGTAGTACATGACGATGACAATCATCAAAACCCCAGCTAAAAGGGTGACAA
>JAAZGG010000035.1 GCA_012511355.1 bacterium
AAAGAGTAACGTGAGCCATAATAAACTAGACCTAGTTTTTCTCCCTCATAAGCTTTTAAGTGATTGGTAGTCGCATCAGAACAGTAGGTTTTGCCATTTTCTTGATAAAGATTGCGAGCCAAAACTTTAAATTCATGGCCACTGGTCAAATGGCGTACATTACTAAATTCACCTAGATGTTCCAAAACCTCAACCTGAGAATCTCGCCAACTGACACTTATAGGTGAATAAGAATCCTTACTTAAATAAGCCTCCGTTACAATGATTTGGGGTAAATTGTCAACATAAGCGGAACTAAAACGCCCATTTTCAATAATTAAGGCATTTAATTGACCACTGCTTTTTAAAACATTCCCGCCGTCAATGGAGATTATGCGTTGTTTTTCATTGATGCGGGGATTAAAGGAAATAATTTCTTTGGCATAATTAGAAACTGGCCAATGTCCTACGATTACATATTTATCAAAATAAAAACCCCGACCCTCAAAATTATCGCATTTCATCAATTGATAGGGATCATCACAAAAACCCTCTTTATTAGGATTGATGCCCCCATGAACAAAGAGATAATCTTCACTTTCAATGATGTGCGGTAAATTGGTTAAAAATTCCCATTCCTTGGGAAAATGTTCCTTTAGAATATCGGCAATTTTGTAACAATCGCTATCAAAGTTTACCTGAAGATTGATCTTGCGACACAATTCCTTAACCAAAGAATTTCTATCATCCAAAAGATACTCAATATAAAGGTCAGGCCTTATGGTTCTACTCATCATATACCAAACATCATCAGAATTACCCAAAACTACATGAACATTTTTCTTCTTACTTAAATCCATGAAGTAATGCAGGGTTTCTAAAGAACTGCCACTACCTCTTTCTAAGAAATCGCCCACTATAAAAAGATAGTCATCCTCGCTGTAATTGATTTTGGCCAGTAATCTTTTAAACAAGGCTAACTCCGTATGAATATCTGAAACACAGATGATTCTCCTATCAGGTAGAAAATCTATTTTTTGAATACGCGCTTGCATCTTTCCTCCCATAATAAAAGCCACACCGGAAGATGTGGCTTTTAACCTCAGTCCTTTTTATTTTATTTAATAATGGCACTGACGTTGCCAGCACCAACGGTCCTGCCACCTTCACGGATGGAGAATTTGGTTCCCGGCTCAATGGCGATGGTGTGAATTAATTCAACTTCCATCTCGACATTATCGCCAGGCATAACCATCTCGACACCAGCTGGTAGTTTGATAACACCAGTAACATCGGTGGTCCGGAAATAGAATTGGGGACGATAGTTAGCGAAGAAGGGAGTGTGTCTTCCACCTTCATCTTTAGAAAGAACATAGACTTGGGCCTTAAAGCTGACGTGGGGCTTAACTGAACCTGGTTTTGCGATAACTTGACCACGGACAACTTCCTCACGGTTCACACCACGGAGTAAGACACCAACGTTGTCGCCAGCCTCCGCATAGTCTAACAATTTACGGAACATTTCAATACCAGTAGCTACTGACTTGCGGGTTTCCTTAATACCGACAATTTCAACATCATCGTTGAGATTCAAGCGACCACGCTCAACTCTACCCGTAGCCACGGTTCCACGACCAGTGATGGTGAAGACGTCTTCAACTGGTAGTAAGAAGGGCTTATCAATTTCTCTAACTGGTAGAGGAATATAAGTGTCAACCGCCTCCATTAATTCATAAATGGGTTTGACATTCTCTTCAGTGGGTTTTTCAAGGGCCAGTAAAGCGGAACCGCGAATAACTGGGCAATTATCACCATCAAAACCATATTCGTTTAAAAGGTCACGAACTTCCATTTCAACTAAGTCAATTAATTCAGGATCATCGACTTGGTCGGTCTTGTTTAAGAAGACGATAATTTTGGGAACACCAACTTGTCTTGAAAGTAGGATGTGTTCTCTAGTTTGGGGCATGGGGCCATCGGTGGAAGCGACAACTAAAATCGCGCCATCCATCTGGGCGGCACCCGTAATCATATTTTTAATGTAGTCCGCGTGTCCTGGGCAGTCAACGTGGGCATAGTGCCGCGTTTCCGTATGATATTCGATATGGGCAGTATTGATTGTAATACCCCGAGTCTTCTCTTCGGGAGCGGCGTCAATTTGGGAGTAAGACCGAACTTCTCCACCATATTTCTTAGCCAAGGCCATTGTAATAGCAGCTGTTAAAGTGGTTTTACCATGGTCAACGTGACCGATAGTTCCGATATTAACGTGGGCTAAACTTCTGTCAAATTTTGCTTTTGCCATAAAAATTACTTTCCTCCTTGTGTAATCTTATTCTATTTTACTTATTTTTTTTGTTAAAATCAATAACAATTAAACAGCACCATGCTTTTTAATAATCTCTTCGCTAACCAAACGTGGTGCTTCCTTGTAGCAAGAGAATTGCATTGAATAATTCCCACGACCCTGGGTATTGGATCGCAGGTCCGTCGCGTAGCCAAATATTTCAGCTAGTGGGACTAAAGATTTGATAATCTGAGCATTACCCCTCTGCTCCATGCCCTCAATGCTGCCACGCCTGGCGTTGATATCACCCATGACATCACCCATATATTCATTAGGAACCGTCACTTCCACGGCCATGATGGGTTCAAGAATAACAGGTTTACATTTTTTAGCAGCTTCCCTAAGGGCCAAACTAGCAGCCACCTTATAGGCCATTTCGCTAGAGTCCACATCGTGATAGGAACCATCAAATAAAGTTGCCTTCACATCGATGACAGGAAAACCTGCACTAATACCCGTAGAAAGAGCATCCTGTAAACCTAAATCAATGGGCTTGATATATTCTTTGGGTATCGCTCCCCCAACAATCTTGTCGATAAATTCGTACCCGCGGCCTGGGTTGGGTTCAAACTTAATCCAACAATGACCATATTGTCCACGACCCCCAGATTGCCGAATGTAACGACCCTCACAATCGCCTTCTTGGGTTATTGTCTCGCGATAAGAGACCTGAGGCGCTCCAACATTGGCATCAAC
>JAAZGG010000036.1 GCA_012511355.1 bacterium
GCCAGTATGTCAATGGTTTTAAGCGCCAGTTAGAAAATAATAGATTTAGACGAGTTGAGGAAAAAGTATGAGTTTTGATCAGAGTAAAATCCGCAATTTTTCTATCATCGCCCATATCGATCACGGTAAATCAACGCTGGCTGATCGTCTTTTAGAGTTGACAGGAACTATTGAAAAACGTTCGATGAAGTCACAACATTTAGACTCCATGGATTTAGAGCGGGAACGGGGGATAACCATTAAATTAAATGCGGTCCAGTTGCGCTATCAAGCAAAAGATGGACAGGATTATATTTTTAATTTAATTGATACTCCAGGACATGTTGACTTTACTTATGAGGTTTCTCGTTCCTTAGCCGCCTGTGAAGGCGCTTTGCTGGTGGTTGATGCCACTCAAGGAGTTGAAGCTCAAACCTTGGCCAATCTTTATTTGGCTTTAGATAATGATTTAGAAATTTTACCAATTATCAACAAGATTGATCTACCGAGTGCTAATGTTGAATTAGTAAAGAAAGAAATTGAAAATGATATTGGTTTACCCTGTGACTATGCCCCAGCAGTAAGTGCTAAAACCGGTGAAAATGTCGAGTCAATTTTAGAGGCGATTATTCAGCATATCCCAGCTCCTAAAGGTGATGTGCATGCCCCTTTAAAAGCTTTGATTTTTGATTCTTACTACGATTCTTATCGGGGCGTGATCTTATTTATTAGAATAAAAGAAGGCGAAGTTAAACTTGGCGATAAAATTTTATTAATGGCTGATAATGCTAGCTATGAAGTTTTAGAACTAGGGATTCGTAATCCCAAAGAAGTAAAGACGACATCTTTAAAAGCGGGGGAAGTTGGTTATTTAGCGGCTGGTATCAAAAACATTAAGGATGTTGAAGTTGGAGATACTATAACTTTAGCGAATAGACCAGCAAAAGAACGTCTAGCTGGTTATCGTAAATTAAATCCCATGGTTTACTGTGGCTTGTTTCCCGTTGATAACGACCGTTACAGCGATTTAAAAGAAGCACTTGAAAAGTTGAGTTTAAATGATTCTTCCTTAGTATATGAAGCAGAAACTTCCCAAGCCTTGGGCTTTGGTTTCCGTTGTGGCTTTCTAGGACTTTTACATATGGATGTCGTTCAGGAACGCTTAGAACGTGAATATAATTTCAATCTGATTGCAACGGCACCTTCAGTTATTTATCATGTTCATATGACTAATGGGGAGATTATCAAACTTGATAACCCTGCCAAAATGCCGGATATGTCTAAGGTTGATCATCTAGAAGAGCCCTTTGTGCGGGCGACGATTATGACACCTCCAGATTATATCGGGCCTTTGATGGAACTTTGTCAAAATAAACGTGGTGTTTTTGTCAATATGGATTATTTGGATGCGAATCGCAACGCTTTGATTTACGATATTCCTTTAGCAGAAGTTATTTTCAATTTCTTTGATAATTTAAAGTCAGTTAGTCGTGGTTATGCCTCCTTAGATTATGAACTCAAGGGTTATTTTGCTTCCAATTTAGTCAAGATGGATATTCTTTTAAATGGGGAAGCAATTGATGCCTTAGCTATCATTGTGCACCGCGAATCCGCTTTTAATCGAGGTCAAAAAATCACTTCTAAATTAAAGAAAATCATCCCGCGCCAGCAGTTTGAGATTCCCGTTCAAGCAGCGATTGGTGGCAAGGTTATTGCAAGAACAAATATCAAGTCCGTGCGGAAGGATGTTTTAGCCAAGTGTTATGGTGGGGATATTAGTCGGAAAAAGAAATTATTAGAAAAACAAAAAGAAGGTAAAAAACGGATGAAGGCGATTGGCAGTGTCGAAGTACCGCAGGAAGCTTTTATGGCCGTTTTGAATATGAATGATGAGGGGGATTAAGATGATCAATAAGAGAATTCAGAGTTTACAAAAAGAATTAGTAGCCAAGAACATTGGTGTTTACATCATTCCTACGGCGGATTATCACGGCTCAGAGTATATCAGCGACTTTTTTAAGGTTCGCCAGTATATGAGTGGTTTTACTGGTTCAGCTGGGACTTTGCTTGTGACCAAAACAAAAGCCTATCTGTTTGCGGATGGCCGTTATTTCTTACAAGCGGAAGCCGAACTTAAAGGCAGTAACATTGAGTTGATTAAAATGGGTCTAGCGGGAATGCCGACCTTAAGTGAATTGATTCAAAAAGAGTTAGGTGAGGGGGAAAACATTGGCTTTGATGCCGCTTTGATTTCCACTAGGCAAGCTAGGGAACTAGAAAAAATTGCCAAAGCCAAAGCAGGTCGAGTGGTATCAGAAGATCTTGTCGCTAAAATTTGGCAAGACCGTCCCAGTTTACCTAAAGGAAAACTTTGGATCTTAGAAAAGCAATATAGTGGTGAAAGCACGAAGAGTAAAATTAAAAGACTGCGGAGCAAAATGCGCGAAAAGCATTGTAGTAACCACATTATTTCTTCTTTGTGTGATATCGCGTGGCTTTTGAATCTACGGGGTAGTGATGTTGAGTGTACACCAGTCTTTTTAGCTTACTTAGTTTTGATGGGCCGTCACTGCACGCTTTTTGTTGATCGCACAAAACTCACCATTGAGGTCAAAAGATATCTTGCCGGAAACGGAGTAGAAGTTGAAGACTACACCAGCGCCCAAGATTATTGTTCGCAGTTAAGAGGCACAACTCTAATTGATCCCAACAATCTCAATTATGCCATTTACCGCGTTCTTACTAGTAAAAAGGTGGAAGCCCAATATCCCAGTGTCTTAATGCGGGCTATTAAAAACAAAACCGAAATCAAGAATATTAAAGAGGCCCATATTAAAGATGCCGTGGCCATGTGTAAATTTATGTATTGGTTGAAGACCAACATCGGTAAGCAAGAAATGAGCGAACTCAGCGTTCAAGATTATCTTTACCAACTGCGGGCCGAGCAAAAGGATTATGTTGGTCCTTCTTTTGGCACCATTTGTGCCTATAAAGAACATGCAGCTTTGATGCATTATAGTTCAAGTGAGAAGACAAATGTCGCTTTGAAGCCCGAAGGTTTATTATTAATTGATTCTGGTGGTCACTATTTACAAGGTACCACCGACATAACAAGAACCTTTGCTTTAGGTAAACTCAGTGCTGAAGAAAAGATGCATTTTACCACAGTTGTAGAAGCGGTTATTAATCTAGCATCGACCCAGTTTTTAAAGGGTTGCCGAGGGATTAATCTCGATGTTCTCTGTCGTGAACCTTTTTGGAAGTTAGGTATGGATTATAAATGCGGAACTGGCCATGGTGTGGGCTATCTTCTAAGTGTTCACGAAGGACCACAGAGTTTTAGGTGGCAACCAATACCGGGCATAGAGTCGGCAGTTTTAGAGCCAGGTATGGTCACAACCGATGAACCAGGAATTTATCTAGGCGGGAAATATGGTATTAGGATTGAAAACGAATTGCTCTGTAAAGAAATTCTAACCAATGCCGATGGAACCTTCTTAGGCTTTGAAGATATAACCTATGTCCCAATTGATTTAGATGCCATTGATAAAACTTATCTTTCAGCACCTAACATCGCTTATTTAAATAATTACCATAAGCAGGTATATCGTTTAATCTCGCCGTATCTGAATGAAGAAGAAAAGAAGTTTTTAAAGACTTATACAAGAGCTATTTAAAAAAGCAAAATAAAAAGAGAGGCTTTCTACTAGACCTCTCTTTTATTATCAAAACTTTATAAATTTTAGAAAAGATAAAGACTAATTAAGGCACTTGCGGTGCTACTAGTATTCGCAGTATTATCTTTAGGATTGATAACGCTAAAGGTGGCAACGCCTAAAACGATGATTGCTAATATTATGATTAAAGAAATAAAACGTAAAACTTTATTGAAACCTTTAAAACCGAGGCCCAAGAAAATAAGTGTGAAAAGCCCACCAATGGCTTCAAAGATAAAGCCCAGAGCTGTGGCTGTCCCACCAACTATTAAGCCAATGATGCATTCACCTAGATTTTCCGCACTAATGGTGAACTCAACTGTTGAAAAAAGCAAGACTGCACCAAACACAGTTAAGGCTGTGCTTAGACAACCGAGTAAAAATAAAACAATAAAGCCTTTTCTCATAGGTTATTTTTCCTTGTTGAAGATTTTTTGACGAACACTTTGTTCCAAAACCTCAAAGATTTCGGGGTGCTCACTAAAATAGGCTTTGACATTATCAATGCCTTGTCCAATTCGCGAACCATCATAATCATACCAAGAACCGGCTTTCGTGATTATACCGTGTTCTACTGCTAGGTCAATTACGTTATGCATTTGCGAAATGCCTTCTCCGTAAATCAAAACAACGTTAGCGACCTTAAAGGGTGGCGCCACTTTGTTTTTGACTATTTTTAATTGAAGGCGATGTCCGTAGGGAATGGCATTCTTTTTCAAGGTCTCTGTCCGTCGCACATCAACCCTTATTGAAGAGTAGAATTTTAAAGCGCGACCCCCTGAGGTTGTCTCCCCACCTGCCGGTCCAAAGCCTAAAGACATCTTATCTCTTAATTGGTTGATAAAGATGATAGAACATTTTGAGCGACTGAGATTGCCGGTTATTTTTCTAAGAGCCTTAGACATCAGTCGCGCCTGCAAGCCCATCTGGGCATCGCCCATTTCTCCTTCTAGTTCGGCTTGAGGTACTAAAGCAGCAACCGAATCAACGACAATTAGATCGATGGCGTTGCTGCGGATTAATAAATCAGCGATTTGTAAAGCTTCTTCGCCATTATCGGGTTGTGAGAGAATCAGTTCATCGACAATGACGCCTAAATTTTTAGCATAGGCAGGATCAATGGCATGTTCGGCATCGATGTAGGCTACCTTACCACCAGCTTTTTGACAGGCAGCGACCGCGTGTAAAGCAACAGTGGTTTTACCGCTAGCTTCAGGGCCAAAAATCTCAATAACGCGGCCTTTTGGGTATCCGCCAATGCCTAGGGCATAGTCAAGTGATAAACAGCCCGAGGGTAGGACATCAACACTTAGGTTGGCTTGTTCTCCAAGACGCATGACGGAGCCTTTACCGAATTGCTTTTGAATGACGCGTAAAGTCTCATCTAGAGTTTCATTCACATTAGTTTTTTTCTTTTCTTCGGCCATTTAGTTCTTCCTTTCTAGTGTGATAGTGACACTTATATATAACATAGGTAAATTAACTTAAAGTTCCTAAATAATTTTCAAGTTTTTTTAAAGCGATTTGAATAGCTTGTTTTTTAATTTGTTGGCGTGTGCCTTTTAATTCCAAGCGTTCTACTTCTACCTGCTTATCGGTTGCTAGACCAATATAGACAAGTCCTACGGCTTTTCCTTCAATGGAAGAGGGGCCAGCGTTGCCTGTAAAACTAAGGGCTAAATCACTATGCATAAGCAAACGACAATTAATAGCCATCTTTCTAGCACATTCTTCGGAAACGGTTCCAAACTTCTCAATAATCTTAGTAGGGACCTGTAAGATTTTTTCCTTAACTAAGGGGCTATAGCTAACGATGCCACCCATAAAAACTTCGCTAGCATGGGGGATATTAGTAATAAAATTACTAAAGCCACCACCAGTAAAGCTTTCGGCTACCGCTAATGTCAGACCTTTTTTACGCAACAACTGAACAATATTCATTATTTTTCATTGGCTCCTTCAAAGACCATTTTAGCGTTTTTAACTAGATAATCAATACCAGAGATCAAAGAGATTAAAGCCGAGATATAGGCTAGGATTTGACCGATAGAAATGCTCCAATTTAATGGGGCAGCTTGGAAAATAAGAACCACGATTAAGGCAATCATCTGCGAGATGGTCTTAGCCTTACCGAGTTTAGAGGCGGCGATAACCACTTTCTTCTGAGCGGCAATAAAACGAATGGCATCAACGATGGTATCGCGCATGATATAGATGACGATGACGATAACATTTATCTCCCCCATAACTACTAGGAATAGAGTTAGGGTGTTAACTAATAGTTTATCGGCGATGGGATCAAGAAATTTTCCAAAAGTGGTAATTAAATTGCGACTGCGAGCAATCTTGCCATCAAAATAATCGGTTAGCGAACCGAAGACAAATAAAAAAATTAAGACGAGGCGAATCCAAGTAAAGTTTAAACCGGCGATATTAAAAGACCAGGGATCTGGTATGTATAAAGCTAACATTCCAAAAACAATCAGTAGGAGCACACAAAACATGCGAATTACTGTAAGCTTATTGGGGGTGTTAAGTTTGGTGAACCAACTCATAGTTTTTGCCTTTCCAAAGTGAGTGTCAATTCTGTAAGCCATGTTCTGTATTAAGCAACCATTTATCTATGCTTAAGCATCCCCTCAAAGATTCATTTCTCTTATCGGAGTTCCTCTACCAAATTTGAGTTTCTCGCTTGTGGGGTTTACCGCGTTCCATTCCAACTTTTTCAAGAAGGACTGCGTCACTGTGGCACTTTTATAGGCGCCGACCATATCCGAAGACTTAGGTTTTTGCCAGCCGTTAGATGCTCCCATCTACCCCGATTTATTTTTTCATCGGGCACAAACACTACCACCATCGCAGGTGGTGCGAGCATGGACTTTCCTCTACC
>JAAZGG010000037.1 GCA_012511355.1 bacterium
TAAACTTGATGGCGAAGAGGTTATATTCAAGGTCGGTTCAACCCAAGTCACTGTTAGTGATATTCTGGGCTTTGATGAAGGCACGGAAACAAGTGCTTGTGCCTATGACCTATTAAATACCCCTGATGGTACAATGGCAGTCTATGAGGCTGTCTATAAGGTTCTAGCCCAACAAAACGTTCCTGTTAGTAGCGCGATTGAAGGCGCTGTTAAAGAAAAAATGGATGATTGGGCTGATGAAGTAGCAAGATATGCTAATACCAATGGTGTCACCGTTCGTAACGGCACCAAAACCCTACTTGAACAAAAAGGTTTTAATGATGAAAAAGAATTAGAGGCGTCTTATCTACTAGACGAACAAAAAGAAGAGTTGGCTAACATGTATGCCAACACCAATACTGAGCCCAACATTGATGCGGCTACGGGCACAACTAGTTTGGAACGCTATGTTACCAATACTTCGCCCATGATTATCAAGCAAATCTTAACTAAAATCTCCAGTACGGATACCCTAGCAACTAAGGCGACAATCAGTGCAGCTGAAGTTGATAGACTAAGTACCGTTATGAAGCGCCTAGCTTTATCTGGTAGCAGTAGTAATTCCTTTAAAAATATCGCTTATGAAGAATCAGAAGATGGTAGTAAAACTCATGGTGGTAACTTAGGCATCATGGATAGTTATACTCCTTTCGTACCTGAGTTTAAGTTAGGACTCTACGTTTCCGAAATCATTCAGAACCAAACTGCTTGGAAGGGAGAAACATATGATGCTGATGACACCTTAGCCGCCCGTCCCCACACGGAAGATCTCTTTGGGGCTAACGGTGTTTACGCTAACTATACCGCTCCAGTTATGAATGTTGCGGCTGTAGTCAGCGCTTTATCCTATGCGGAAAAGGATTTAAACTTAGCCGCCCAAGCCGCGGCTGGACACGAAAAAGAGGAAGACTATGATGCTCAACTCTATCCGCGCAATGTTCTTTATAACAAATACTTTAATATGCCAACTATTCAATATCTAAAATTGGATTTCGCCAATATTGATACCGAATTAACCGACTTAGTTAAGGAGATGTACCCAACAATAGCCGATGATGCGGCTGAAGTGGCCACCAAAGTTAGTGCCATTAAAGCTCACGAGTTCTATGTTGGTTTACAGTCCGAACATAACAAATTAAATGATGACAAGTTAATCATTGATGATAATGATACGCCAATTATCTTAGTTAAAAGTACTCATGGTCTGCACTGGATATCAGTAACCTGGAGTGCTTTAGATCAAGCCGCTCCTGCTGCAGGAAAAGCGGCGGATGCTGTTAAGTACTTTATGTATGGTAGCAATGCTAGCGCCATTGAAACAACAACTTATATCAAAGAATCCGCCTTTAATTTTGGCTATAGTAACACTACCGTTGCCCAAAACACTCGTAAAAACGAAGTTAAGGGCCGGGTAACTAACTATCTTAAAGGAGGTTACGGCTCACTGAGTCCTGTTGAGGAACTCTATAAATATGAAATCTACACTTTCTATTATGAACGAGCCAAAGCCGCTGGTGATTTAACCATTACTAATACGCGAATTGAAAACGCCATTAATGACTTTATCTCTACCAAAACCGTTTATCAAACTAGTCAAATTGACTCTTCCTTGAACAATACTTGGTCCTCTTATATCAAGAGTATTGAAGCCAATCAAGAGTTGAGAGACTTGTTGTATTAGAAAGGGGGCTTTAAACATGAAAAAGAAAACTCCATTAAAAATCTTAGCAATTGCTCTAAGCCTCTGTAGTTTAGTAGCCTGTGGAAAAAACAGTCCACAATTAAAAGATAAGGATAAAACCTTTATTACCGCCAAAAAAGATGCTACTCCTGATACTTATCAACAAATCTTTGATGAACTTTACAAAAAAGAAGGTGTCAAAGTTGCCGTTGATGAATTACTCTATCGGATTGCCAAACAAGTGTTAAGCACTTCAACTAATTGGACCAGTGAAGAAATCACTCAGAGTATTAATGAGCGAATCGTTGATCACTTCGATACCTACTACAGTAACGAATATCGAGAGAACGGTTTATTCCGTGAAGAAAAACTAATTAACTCCCTTACTAAATCCGGTTATGTAATTAGCAAAAAAGAAGCCGAACCCTTTGTCGAAACCATTGATAATTATGTTGGTTATAATCATCTAAAAGAAAAATTGACTTATGATTACAGTAAATTTGAAGAAAAATTGACAAAAGATTATTACATTGAATTATTAAATGAAGAGTATATTCTCACGCAACGGGCGGCAAATTCAAGTTTCTATTTCACTAACAGAAATGTCCGGAAAGTTCAATACTTTTCTTGGACACCAACCAACTCTAGTGAAAGAATTAGATATGCCGACATTTTCCAAAACTATATTGATGCTGGCATTGTCGCTGAAAAAGACTTTGAAAGTTTAGCAACTGGTGCCGGAGGCTTAGAAGAACAATGGAAAACCAAACAGCTTAAAGATCTCGCCGAAGATTTTGCCATGATTAATGCTTATGCCGCTGACTTTTTTGGAACCGGCGCTAAGGCCGTTAATGAAAATGCTGAATATCCCTTACCGGCAGCTTATAGTGCCACCATTATCGCCTATGAAAAATCAGCTGAAGTAGCTGCTCACGAAACTAAAGGTTTCCGCAATGTCTACGCACCCAATACCTATAACGAGAGTCAAAAAGAAGAAGTTAAGAATAAAATGCTCAGTTATTCCAATAGTGGTGCCCATAGCATCTATGAAGGTTATTATCAAAAACAATTAGAAATTATCAACAATAAATTATTTAAAAAGACTATTGGTTCTTCTGACAGTTCTACCATCATCAGCTCAACTATTAACGATGCCATTATTGATGTCAGTCCCCTATACAAAAATACCAACTATATTGATATTACTGAATCCGGGACTATGATTTTAAAATCCGAAAGCAATAACTATGTTATCACGGTTGAAAAAATCGATGATGATAGTGACGCTGCTGAAAAGAAAATTGCCGTTAAAGAATTAGCTAAGGCAAGTTCAAATGTCAAAAACTGTGTTTACTTCTACTTGACAAGTTTAAGCGAAAGCGGTCAATTTGAGGTAAATAATGAAGATGTTTACAATTATTTGAATAAAACCTATGGCTATGGAGAAAACAATTAAAAGGGGAGCTTAATGCTTCCTTTTTTAAAAATTTTAAGGAGGATTTAAAAAGATGCGTGACTGTTTATTTTGTACGATTGTCAACAAGGAAATTCCTTGTTACTCGGTCTATGAAGATGATCAGTGTTTAGCTTTTCTAGACATTTCCCAAGCAACACTAGGCCATACTTTAGTTGTATGTAAAGAGCATTACCCTAGTCTTTTAGAAATTCCCGCACCCCTGCTTGCTCACCTTATGAAAGTTGCGCAAAAGATTGCTCAAGCCCAAATGCAAAGAAAAGGTGTTAAAGGGATAAATATTCTCAACAACTGTCAAAAAGTGGCGGGACAAGCCATTATGCATTTTCATCTGCATGTCATCCCTCGCTTTACTAACGATGACTTAAAATTCGATTTTCAAAAACATTCATTAAGTCCAGAAGAATTTTTGGAATTAGCTAGTGAAATAAAAAAGAGTTTAGTCTAACTCTTTTTTACTTAATTTCGGTTGATAGAAAAGTCGATTATCTAAACCAGGACTACGACCGCTAAATTCACCTGGCGGCACATCATTTAAAGCCTTGTCTATCATATTCATTTTGGCATCAAGATTATCAAGGGCTGCCAAAACTTCAGCTTCTCTAGTTAAGGGGACAACTGGGGAACCATATTCTTTTAAGCCGTGATGAGATAAAACCAGATGCTGTAACAAAAGAGAAACCTCCTCATCAACCTTTAAGAAACGACAGATTTCCGCGATTTCGGCCTGCATGATGGATATATGCCCAATTAAGTGACCAGCGACAGTATAATAGGGCGCTAAAGCATCACCTAGCTCAGGGATTTTCCCCATATCATGAAGAATAATGCCACCATATAATAAACTCTTATTAAGTTTAGGATAAACCTTGATAATGCCTTCAGCACACTTTAGCATGCCAATTGTATGCTCTAAAAGTCCCGAAATATATTCGTGATGGTTTTTAGTGGCGGCTGGGAAAGTCCAAAAATAAGGTTCATTTTTGGAAATGGCATATTCCACTACTTTTTTGACATCCTCATTATCAATCTCCGCAAGAAAACGTAATAATTCTTTTTGTAGCAAACGCCGTTCAACGGGGGAAGCGGGGGCAAAATTATAAATTTCTTCTTCTGATAAGTCTAATTTCTTACCAGACATTACTTTAATTTGTAAAGAATTACTATATTTAATGACTTGTCCTGTCACTTGAACAATCGTCCTTTTAACAAAGATATCGGCATCTTCATCAACAACTGTCCATTTACGTCCCTCTATTTGACCACTAGAATCTTGAAAAGTGATATTTAAATAAGGAACATTTTTATTGGTCACACCGCGGACAACATTGGTAATAAAAAGATTCTCAACTATTTCAGTATTCTCTTTAAAATCTTTAATCATCTCATCGTTCCTCCTTGTCGTTTGTCATTTTATTATAACATATCTGCATATTCTTAATAAAGAATTGCAACTTTACTTAATATTTCCTCAATTAAATCTTCATCATAACCGGCATAGCTAAGTCTATTTAATATTTTTTGATGATTGAACCCTTGAGCAAGAAGTTTATGAGTAAACTTTAAAGCTTGCTCATGCTCATATATTTTATGATCTTGATCAATTAAAGTCTCTATTGTTTCCATGGAAAAACCCTTATTTTCTAGTTCATATCTTAAACGCTTTAAACCCCTAAACTTAGTTAAGCCCTTAAATAGATATTCTTCAAGATAGTTTTGGTCATTAATCAAATTTTTCTTTTGAAACTCTTCAATGACTAAGTTTATTAACTCTTCCTCGCCAAAGCGCGCTTTCAAAAGATCGTAAGCTTCAAAGGAACTCAAATCCCTTCTCTTTAAGGCTTTGATTAAGTGCAAACGAATTAAAAATATTTCTTCCTTTTTAAGACAAGCATCTAGTTCTTCCTTTTCTAAATCTTGCCCTTCTTGCCAATTAAAAGCCTTAAAATTTTCAACCTGAAAATTGTATTCTCGTCCATCAATGATAACTCTTGCCTTTTTATTAAGTTGGATTTTCTGGATTTTCATTGCTCTCTCCTTGCTTTTTGATAGAACGAGGCATATCATCAGCCAATTCACTCACTCGCCTACTACCTTTTTCACTAATAGTCCCAACATATCTTTCCGCTTCCATGATTCTGTCGGTCATATGGCGACTAAAGAACCATTGGTATTCTGAGGGAATGGTGTCCAACATATTGATTTTACGATCACGGTTAAAGACAATGGTGGCTAAGCTTGTGTAAACAAGTGGAATATAGAAGGTTATTGTACGCCACAGAATCATCGCCGCTGATAAAATTTTGGTTTCTATAAAAATCGGGGCAAACATCAGATAGAAGAAAAACTCATCACCACCACTGGCTCCAGGAATAGGTACAAAAGTTGCCACCAAAGTAACAATGGAGGCTAAAGTTATAATAGTAAAGATATCAGTAAACTTAATATTAACTCCTAAGGCTAAAGCCACAAAGAAGGGAGCAATAAAGTAAATGGTCATTTTAATAAAAGTCAAGAGTAAAACGAATAAAAAGCGCCGCCAATAACGACGAATATCCGAAAGATTTCGTCTAAATGAAACAATTTTTTGATTAATTACTTTATTACGATATTCTAAATTTTTAACAATTTTAATTTTAGCTAGAATTTTAACGAAAAAACGGATAACCGACCCGGCAACCTTGGAATAAGATAA
>JAAZGG010000038.1 GCA_012511355.1 bacterium
ATTCATGTGTTGCTGGGCCGCAGCCATGGCTTTTTCGACTTCGTCAAGCTTAATCTTCATATTGGTATAATCATTTCTAGCCAATAGATCTTTGATTTCATCACGTAATTTAATTGCCTCATCCTTTTGCTGTTGGGTCATCTTTTCGCCCTCAGTCTCTAAGGAATGATCGATGGTGTTAACTAACTGTTCAGCGCGGTTCTTGAGTTCAACCTCTTCTCTGCGCTTCTCATCAGCTTCCTTATTAGCCTCAGCTTCCTTAACCATTCTTTCAATATCACTCTTATCAAGGCCGGTTGAGCCAGAAATAGTGATTGATTGTTCTTTATTGGTGTCTAAATCCTTGGCTTTGACATTGACGATACCATTGACATCAATATTAAAGGTGACTTCAATTCGCGGTTGCCCACGTCTTGCCGGTCTAATGCCTTCAAGTTTGAAATTACCGAGCATCTTGTTATCTCTAGCCATGGATCTCTCACCTTGGAAGACACCGATGTCCACCGCGGGTTGATTATCCTCAGCAGTTGAGAAAACTTGGGACTTAGTAGTAGGAATGGTAGTATTACGGGGGATTAAAACCGTCATTACGCCCCCTAAAGTTTCAATACCCAAAGATAAGGGGGTGACATCTAATAACAAGACATCCTTCACATCGCCACCAATAACGCCACCCTGGATGGCCGCGCCAATGGCCACAGCTTCATCGGGGTTGATGGACTTATTGGCATCCTTACCTAAAATTCTTTTAATCATCTCTTCAACGGCCGGCATTCTACTGGAACCGCCGACTAATAAAATTTCATGAATATCGGCTGGTGCGAGTTTGGCATCCTTTAGAGCTTTTCTAATCGGATCTTCGCAACGCTGTAACAAATCTTTAGTTAAATCTTGGAATTTTGCCCGTGTCAAAGCACCTTCATAGTTAATTGGTCCCGTCGCACTCATAGCAAGGAACGGTAACATGATGGTGGTCTGTAAAGAGGCAGATAATTCAATCTTGGCTTTCTCGGCCGCGTCACGTAGCCGTTGCATCGCCATCTTATCATTGCGAACATCAATGTTAAATTGCTGTTGAACTTCGCTAGCAATCCACTCCATCACTCTTTCATCCCAGTCATCGCCACCGAGCTTGTTATCGCCAGAAGTGGAGATAACTTCAAAGGTGCCATCACCGATTTCCAAAATGGAAACATCAAAGGTGCCACCACCTAGGTCAAAGACCAAAATCCGACCATCTTTTTGACTTTCCATACCATAGGCTAAGGCCGCCGCCGTTGGTTCGTTGATGATTCTAGCCACTTCTAAGCCGGCAATTGTGCCAGCATCCTTGGTGGCCTGTCTTTGAGCATCATTAAAGTAAGCAGGAACGGTGATACCCGCCTTCTTAATGCTTTGGCCTATGCTCTCTTCCGCATAAGTCTTCATATATTGAAGAATCTTAGCGGAGATTTCTTGGGGTGTGAAATCCTTGTTAATACACTTAACATGGATACGCTCACTGCTACCCATTTTTCTTTTAATTGAGGCAACGGTGTCAGGATTAGTAATCATCTGTCTTTTAGCGGCATCACCGACAATTTCTTCGCCACTCGCCTTAAAAGCGACTACGGAAGAAGTCGTGTTTTTGCCCTCAGGATTAGGAATTACCTTCCACTTGCCGTCAGCCTGCATATAAGAAACAACCGAATTTGTTGTTCCTAAATCAATACCAATAATAATTTCTTTTGCCATTTTTCTTTCCCTCCTAGTTTTTTAACTCCTCTACGCCTTTTTTAGTGGCGTCTCCTTTTTCTTCTAGACCAAATTTGTAAATCTTAACATTGCTGGGTCTTAACAGGCGATCTTTAAGTTTATAGCCGTTTAATAAAACCTCGGCAATATGGTTGTTTTCTTCTTCTTTAGTCGTAGCAATTGTGTCGACAACCTGCTGACAACTGCTATCAAAACTCGTTCCCACTTTCGGTGTAATCAAACTGAGCCCTTCATTCTCAAGGGAACTAAGCAACATTTTATGAATATATTCAAAGCCCATTAAGTAGTTTTGTGCTTCCTTCGTTGGGGCTTCAAATTTGAAGGCCAGTTCAAAGGCATCAATCACCGGCAAGAGATTTTCCATTAAATACTGTGAACGATATTTTAATAATTTATCGTATTCACTTTGGTAATACTTGCTGAGATTTTGATGATGAGCCGCGGTATTCAAGGCTTTAGTAAATTGCTCCATCAATTTATCATATTCTTCTTGATTTATAGCCTTAGCTCTTTTTGGCTCTTTCTTTTCTTTAAGAGTCGCTTTTTCTTTTTTTACTTTTTCTTCAACTTTACGCTCTTGTTTCTTTTCTTCCACAGCTAATCCTCCTTATCTTTTTTTGTTCTAAAGAATTCATTTAATTGCTGCTGTAAATATTCAACAGCAGTTAAAACTTTTTGATAATCCATGCGCGTTGGTCCTAGTAAAACCACCCGCCCTTTCTGACTATCATCGACTTTAATCTCGGCACTTATAACACTTAGATCATCTAGTTCAGTTAGAGAATTCTCAGAACCGATTTGAACACAGACACCTTCAGCCGTATCCAACTTGGCCCAAGTCTCATCATTTTCAATCAAACGCACAAACTTTTTCAATTTTTCAATGTCGTTAGTAAACTCTGGTTGATTGAGAATATTTGAGGTGCCATAAATGGAAATCCTATCATAAGTGAATTTTAAGAAAGCTTCTAAAAAGGACTTGAAAACCAATTCAAAGTTGTTGACTTTTTCGGCCAACAAGGGTTTTAAAGCCTCAACCTTATCTAAAATTTTATTAATTGGGGTGCCAACCACCCGATCGTTAATAATGTTGACACAGGTTTCTAAATCTTGAAAACTCACCTTATTGGGAATTGCGAAGGTTTTATGCTCCACATGGCCCCGATCGGTAATAAAGACACCAACCGCTGTCCTTTCATCAAGGGGTACCAGCTGAATCTTTTTAATACATTCAAATTGGGCGTCTGGACCAAGAACAACGGAAGTCAAGTTTGTCATCTGCGCGATAATCTCGCAACCGTGTTTAATAGCTTCTTCAATTTGCAAATTCTTGCGGACTTCAAAGAGACTTTGAATTTGATAACGAATATTGACGTCTTCTATTTCATCCCGCAGGTGATCGACATAATAACGATAGCCTTTGGCACTAGGTACTCGTCCTGAAGAAGTATGAGTCTTTTCTAAATAACCCATATTTTCCAGTTCGGCCATTTCATTGCGAATGGTGGCACTTGAACAATGCAAACCCTCTTCATGAATCAGCGCATTACTGCCAACTGGCTCTGCCGTTTGAACGAACTGTTCAACTATCAGTTTTAAAATCCGCTCTTTCCGATTTAACGGACGCATAAACTCGCCTCCTTTAGCACTCTTTGGTTTAGACTGCCAATCTCTATTATAGACAAAAAATTAGCACTGTCAAGTGAAAAGTGCTAAAATTTTGAAATTCTTGAAATTTTGGGCGTAAGCCCACTTGGATTTTTAAAACTATTTATCCAAACTAAATGAAGGCTTAACCGCGCCCGCATAGGTGTTATTAATATAATTATAAACCTTTTCGCTTTGTAGCGCCTTAACCAAGGCCTTTATTTTCGGACTATCTTCCTTTCCCTTTTTAACGGCAATGATATTGGCGTAAAGCAAAGCCGCTTCGCCAGTTGCCACCTCACTTGCTAAGGAATCGCTGAAGTTTAAGCCGGCTGCTAAAGCGTAGTTACCATTGATGCAAGCGATGGTTCCTTCTTGAGCGTTGGCAAGTTGAGCCGGTATTTGCTTAGCTTCAACCGGCGTCACCGTGTTGTTTTTAGCATCAGCAATATCTAAGACCGAAAGATTATCGCTAGCCTTAACCCCGGCCTTTAAACTGATATAACCCTCATCTTGCAAGACAAAGAGTGCTCGGGTGCAATTCGAACCATCAGAAGGGATAATGATGGTGCGCCCACTCTTATTTGTCTGATAATCCGTTGCACTGACATTCTTGCCATAAATCGCTAAAGGCTCATAGTGAATCTTAGCGACCGCCACTAAATGCGTCCCTTTTTCTTTGTTAAAGTTTTCTAGATAAGGTGTATGTTGGAAATAATTAGCATCAATAGTGCCTTCTTCTAAAAAGGTATTAGGTGTAACATAATCATCTAACACCTTAATCTCCAATTTATAACCCTCTTCTTTTAAACTCTCTTTAACCTGCTCAAGGATTTCCGCATGCGGAGTTGAACTGGCACCAACCACAATTTTGCTGTCATCTTCCTTGGCACAAGCTGATAAGCTCAGTACTAATAATGTAGCGAATAAACCCGTAATAATTTGCTTTTTCATTTTCTTTTCCTCCTAGTTTTCTATCGCTGTAGTATGTTGGCGTTTATCGCTTTTCCTAACGATAAACATTCCGATTTCTTGAATAATTTGAACAATAATTACCATCAAAAGAACACAGACCCAAATAACATCATCTTTGAAACGCTCATAACCATAGGTAATGGCTAAAGCGCCTAGCCCCGTACCTCCAATCGTACCAGCCATGGCCGTATAACCTAAAACTGTAATCGTTGAAATAACCGCGCCCATAATTAGGGCTGGTTTTGCTTCAGACAAAAGAACCTTACAAATAATCTTCCAATTACTGGCACCCATGGATTTTGCCGCTTCAATAACCCCCTTATCAACCTCTTTAAGTGAAGATTCCACCATCCTAGCAATATAAGGTGCGGCGGCAATGATGAGCATCACAATCATCGCTTTGTTGCCAAGACTGGTACCGACAATAACTTTAGCAACAGGAAGCATGGCCACCATTAAGATAATAAAGGGGATGCTGCGAAAAATATTGATTAAGAAACTGAGAATTTTGTTTAGCCAGGCTACGGGTCTAAGACCATCCTTGTCACTAACCGAAACAATAATTCCCAAAGGTAAGCCTAAGATATAGGCCACTAA
Source organism: bacterium (assembly GCA_012511355.1). Taxonomy (GTDB): domain Bacteria; phylum Bacillota_I; class Bacilli_A; order RFN20; family UBA1709; genus JBMNFL01. Next base: position 4,975 of record JAAZGG010000038.1, read on the forward strand.
AGTCGAAATAAGCGTCATGTAAATGGTCTCCCAAACACCTAAGGAAATCATACCATCACTAAACAGTTGTTTTAAAAGATCACTCATCTCTACACCTCCTTAACATAGGTAACTTTAACTTGATCAAGATAGGCCGTAATTTTACTGACAACTTCCTCTTCATTAGGAATTGTTATAACCATCTGGCCATAAGTTTTATTCTCAATACTCTTGGCATCTGCATAGAGAATATTAATTGGCACCTGACATTTAATCGCTAAATCCGAAATAATGGGTTGATTGATAACCTCACCTTTAAAAATCAAGCGAAAACGCACTTGGGTGGTGTCTTTGGCCGGAAGTTTGAGCAGATCTGGCAGGATTAATTCGCGAGCTATTTGCGACTTGGGATCGGCAAAAACTTGACTGACTAAGCCTGACTCCACAATTTGACTATGGTCAATGACAGCCACCTTGTTACAAATGCTTTCAATTACCCGCATTTCATGGGTTATTACAATAATAGTTACACCCAATTCCTGATTGATACTTTTTAATAGATTCAGAATTGAAGAGGTTGTGTTGGGATCAAGAGAACTAGTTGCTTCGTCGCAAAGCAAATACTTTGGTCTTGTGGCCAAGGCTCGAGCAATCGCCACTCTTTGTTTTTGACCGCCGCTTAATTGTGAGGGATAGGCCTTTTCTTTATCTACAAGGCCAACCAGTTTTAATAATTCTTTAACTCTTTTCTCCCGCTCTTCTTTGCTGTATTTAGCAATTTCTAAGGGGAAGGCGATATTAGCGGCAACCGTTCGTTGTTCTAATAGATTAAAACTTTGAAAAATCATTCCAATATTACGTCTAAGAGCCGATAAGCGTTTAGCATCAAATTCAAGAATATTTTCACCATCAATATAAATTTCTCCCGCACTGGGCTTTTCCAAAAGATTGATGCAGCGAACCAAAGTGCTTTTACCGGCCCCAGAAAGACCAATTATGCCGTAAATGTCACCATCTTCAATGCATAAATTGATATCATTTAAGGCTACTACAGTCCCACTTTTAGTTGGAAAACTTTTTGAAACATGCTTCAATTCAATCATGACTTAACCCCCTTAAAAAACAAAAAACGTCCCTTTAAGGACGAATTACTCGTGTTACCACCTTAATTTATGCTTACCTCACGATAAACACCTTACAGAGTACCATCATACTCTTGCGCGATAACGGGCGGACCCGATGATACCTAAATTACTTCGATACCACAACTCCAAGACCATCTTCACTAAGCCTTTCCCTACTTCTTTTCACCAAGCGAAGCTCTCTAAAAGGTAATGACGCTAGTTACTCTTCTCTTCTTCGTTTTATGGCCTAATTTTAAACTATCAAGGCTGTTATTGCAAGTCTTTAATTTAAAAGTGTTACTTATTAACAAGACAAAACTTTTACGTTATAATTTAAGCATGAGATCTTTATTTAAAAACAACCCAGGAATTAAACATCCTTGGCTAAGAAGATTTATCATCATGATTATAAGTGGCTTACTTTTGCTAGCCGCCTATTTTTTGGGTTTGAATGAAAGTAGTGCTGAGTTTTGGGCCCGCCACATCCAGCGTTACTGGGTCTATGCTTTTGGCCACATTAGCAGTATCCTACCCTTTAGCCTATTTGAAATACTAGTTTTAGTTGCTCTTCTATTTACACTAATTTGGCTAGTCCTTTTCTTTAAAAAACTCTTTAAAGGACGCTTTATTAAAGCCTTGAATTCTTTGGTAGATATCGTTCTTGTCTACGCCTTAATCATAGCTATCTATGCCTTTGTAACCGGACCAAGTTATAAAAGAGCGCCCTTAAATTTTCCTAACTATTCAGAGGAAATAAGTAGCGATAAAGTCAAGACAATTGCCCTTGCCTATATTGATAATTTCAACACGGTCGCTAATGATTTAGAACGCGATAGTGCGGGCTCTGCTAAACTCCGTTTAAGCCTTGATGAGCTTCATAACTTAATTAGCGAAGAGTATCAAAAATTAAATGATGATTATTTTTCTAGTTATAGTCCCAAAACCAAATATCTATTAAATAGTTGGTTTTTAAGTGAGATGCAAACAACGGGTATTAGTTTTAGTTTAACTGGCGAAAACCATGTCAATAAATTAATGCCACCCGTAGAAATACCTTTTACATTAGCCCATGAACTAGCACATTCCAAAGGTGTTATGCGCGAAGATGATGCCAATTTGTGCGCTTTACTTGTTTGTTTAAATAGCGACAATTCCTTTATTAAATACAGCGCCTATTTCCGGGCCTGCCCCCGCTTATTAAGTGCGGTATACTACTCCTGTTCTAAAGAAGATTTTGAAGAGGTGCAGGCAAGCCTAAGTTCACTAGTTTTAAATGAGTACGCTAATTATGATGAATACTGGGAGGAGCACAAATTTTTCAGCGAATTCCAAGTTTGGCTGAATGACTTATATCTTAAAAGTCAGGGTATTAGTACTGGTGTTGATAGTTATATTGATCAAGAAGATGCACAAGAATCGGGAACTTATTATCCTGATGGTAGTCCAGTTTATGTCGTGACTTATTCGCCAATGCAACAATTGCTCTTTTCTCTTTACGATCAAGGAGAATATTAAAATTCACAGAGAATACGATTAAGAATAAAAAGTTTATCCTCTTTAACAATTAAATGCTTTCTTTTAATTACAACCAGCTGATCTTTTAAAAGTTTGGCTATTACTTTTTCATAATCTTTAAGAAAATCCCGTTGAAAATCTTGATTATACTTTTCAATATCTAAACCTTCTTTTAAACGTAAACTAAGAATAATCCGTTCATAAGCCTGCTCATCAAGGCCTATTTCTTCGTGGCTTTTGGTAATCTTCCCGGCACAATAGGCACTGACACTAGAGGAAACTTGATAACGAACTCCTTTTTCATAACCACTAGCGCCTGGACCAAGGCCAATATATTCTTCAGCATGCCAGTAAACAAGGTTATGTTTTGATTCATAGCCCTTCCTAGCAAAATTGCTAACCTCATAGTGTTCGTAATTAGCTTTTCTTAAATATTCGCCTATTAAAGCATATTGCTCCGCTGCTTCATCATCGCTGAGGGCTGAAACTTTTTTAACGGCAAAATAAGTGTTTTTCTCAATGCTTAGAGCATAGGTTGAAATATGAGGTAATTTTAAATCCTCAACCATAATTTTTAAATCGGCTAGAAGTTGCGTTCTTTTTTGATTCGGTAGAGCATACATTAAATCACCATTGATATCAAAAATCTCTAAATTACGCAAGTCTTCTATTAATTTAAAAACCATTTGTTTATTGTGCTGGCGATTTAGTTTTTCTAAGAGCTTATCATCAAAGGTTTGGATCCCGATACTCACACGATTAATGCCATATTGTTTAAGAAGGCTTAGTTTTTCATCATCCATATCCTCAGGATTTAGTTCAATACAAAAAGAGCTGCTTTCGCTCTTATACTTACTAAGCATCCTTAACAAACGCTCCAACTGATAAGCCTTTAAAGAAGAAGGCGAGCCACCACCAAGATAAATACTCTTAAACCAATAGTTCTTGCCTTCTAGTTCTCTTTCTAAAGTATCAAGATAGCGATTTGCCGCTTCTTCTTGATAAAAAACCTTGCAAAAATCGCAATAAAAACAAATATTACGACAAAAAGGCACATGAACATAAAGGGCTATTGCCTTATTCATTGTGCCACTTCCTCAATCATAACTTTCCGCATATCAAAAACTTATTTGTCTTGTTCTTTAATAGCGGTCGGAGTATAAACAAATTTATTCTTTAACTGTTCTTTACGGTAGAGACATAAAGAAACTAAACATTCCATGGAAGTTCTGGCCGTTTCATAAGCGCAATTGGCAAACTTTTTGAACTGACTAATGGTATAATAACGACCAAAATCATGATGATGGGCATAAAAGGAGGCCTGGTGATAGCGAATCAAAGGATTGATTTCAATTAGGCCTTTAGCCATCTGCTCAGGTGGTAAATCGATAAGTTTGGCAACCGCCTCGCGCATATCATCATGTAAAATTTCCGCTTTCTTAACTTCAGTATCTGGACTCTCAGAAGGCTCTTCGGGAGTATAACTAGGTTCTTCCTGACGGATCGTTTCAGTAGGAACATTCGGCTTTAGAACTTCTTTACTCGCTTTGGGAGTTTCATAAACTGGTAATTTGCTGGCAAAAGGATCTTCCATGAAATCAAATTGGGTAGCCTTATGCTCAGGCGGACGTGGATATTCACGAATCTTCTGCTCTTCTTCCACCTTCTCAATCTCAATCTTTTCACCGAGTTTTAAGGTGTCGACATTAGCATAGGGGTCTTTTTCTTTTGCTAAAGAAGGATTAGTAGTACCAGCGGCTGTCACATTAGAACTAGCTGGCCGCTCAACATAGACAATTTTTTCAACCGGAACCTTGACCTCTTTAATGACTTCGCGAATAACTTCAATCGTTCTTTCTACTGGAACTTCCACTACTTTTTCCACTACTTTAACTTCATCACGAATAGGCTGAGGTAATTCTAAAGTTTGGATATTCGTTATTTTCCAATTTAAAGCATCCCGCATCAAATTACAGAGAAAGATGATGATGTAAGTAAGATCGCCACTTAAACGACTATTTTCATAAGCCTCTTTTAATTTAGCACTTTTCTTAACTAAGGACTGGGGCAAAGACAAATAGAAACAAGCCTCCCCATAGCCCTTTTCGGCTAAAATCTTTTGTAAAACTAAACAGGCCACATAACTAGAATATTTTTCAAAGGGCAAAATATAGAGGATATAGGCATACATAATCGAGCCAATAATAAAAGGCGAAAGTTCAAAATCAGACTCATAAAAGTTAAAGAGCTGATCCATAAATTCAATAATCCGATTGCTGGGCGCTCCTTTGATATCTTTGGGATTGAGATCAGCTACATCTTCAATGAAAGCTTCTTTCTCACGATAACGCAACATTTTGTCACTACTATGGACAATTTTGTTATAGGTATCGCGTAAAACATTACGACTAAAGGTATAAGAAGTTGCCTCAGTTGTTAAATACTGTAAGGCCTTATAG
>JAAZGG010000039.1 GCA_012511355.1 bacterium
GTTCAAGACCAATCTTCTCGATCACACCCGAGACTAAAACTTTATCGGCTGGCATTTCATATAATTGGAACTTAAGTGAAGAACTACCAGCGTTAACTGCAATAATTTTTGACATATCAATTCCTCCTAAATTACACTTCCCATTCTACTACTTGGGGCACAGTTATTCAATACTTAAAGGCGAAATTGTTATTAAAATAACAAAAGTCGCTAATAAACAATTTAGTTCTAAAAAAACTGATCACTATCCTGCACTTCTTGATAATTCTCATCAATGGTTAGGCTTTCAACATTTTTGATGGCTTCTGAAAGCAAACTTTGAAAATCAAAACGACTCTCAAACTCTTCAACTTTAGTAATATCGGGACGCGTTACCGGATTTTTGGGGTTAAAAATCGTACAACAATCAATATAGGGACGAATTGAAATCTCATAGGTGCCAATTTTTTGAGCAAGCTCAATGATATCTAATTTATCCATAGTTGCTAAAGGTCGAAGCACTGGTAAATTAGTCACGGCATTAATCGTCCGTAAACTAACTAGCGTTTGCGAAGCAACTTGGCCAACACTTTCACCATTTACAATTGCCAAACAATTGCGCTTATAACAAAGTCTTTCAGCTAGTCGATACATCATTCGCCGCATAATGGTGATGGCATAAGCTTCGGGCACCTGTTCATAAATTGTCTCTTGAATTTTAGTAAAAGGAACGATATGCAGTTTAATAGGTAGACGATGACGGCTGAGAACTTTTAAAATATCGGTAATTTTCTCTTTAACTTTGTTACTGGTATAAGGTGGTGAAGCATAGTGAATAGCCTCTATTTTAATACCCCTTTTCATCGCTAAATAAGCGGCTACAGGCGAATCAATGCCACCTGAAAGCATAACTAAAGCCTTGCCAGCTACCCCTAAGGGATAACCACCGGCCCCTTTAATCTTCTCACCATAAATAAAAGTCCCTTCCTGCCGAACTTCAATATCTAATAGTAATTCAGGATTATGCACATCCACGCGATAACTAGTATTGGCTAAAATCTTCCCCGCACAATGTCGATTGAGTTCATCACTATGAACAGGAAAACTTTTATCAGCGCGTCTTGCCTTTACCTTAAAAGTTTTTAAATCCAGCATTTTGGCAAATTCTAAAGCCCCATCCTTAATTGCCTCTAAATCGCTTGCTACCCGAAAAACACGAGAAAAACTAATAATACCACTGACTTCTTTTAACCTTTCAATTACTGTCTCAGTTAAAGTTAAATCATGATATAAATAGATGTGATCGCGGCTGCGTTCAAAACGCACACTTTCTAAATCTTTAAAAGCTAGCTTTAGGTTGTCGTAAAGCCTTTTTATAAAATCTTTTTTATTTTTCCCCTTGGTACTGAGTTCACCAAAGCGGATTAAAATGGCATCGTATTTTAACATCTTCTTATCCCCTTACTTAGTGGCACTCAAGGCTTTTTTGATAACTGTTATCAACTTTTCAATTTCACTATCGCTATTGAAATGCGAAAAACAAATACGAATGGAAGATAAGGCCCGCTTCTCATCTTTAAAC
>JAAZGG010000040.1 GCA_012511355.1 bacterium
GATTAGCACACCATCGCTTGATAAGATTTTGCGATCGCGGATAATGGCGGTAGAAAGCCCCGAGCTATCTTTGCCGTCAACATAGATATCTTCAGCAGCTACTCTTTGACCTAGTCGCACTTCGCCCCTGCGAATGATAATAGTGTCGCCATTTGCTAAAACAAAGATATTTTCTTTAGGTATTCCTAAGGATTGAGCGATTTCGGCATGAATTTTTAACATGCGGTATTCACCGTGGATAGGCATAAAGTATTTAGGCTCTAATAGGGCCAGCATACACTTTAATTCTTCTTGGTTAGCGTGACCTGAGGCATGAATGTTATTCAAAATTGAATTGGTTAGAACATTAGCTCCCTGTCGGTAAAGTTTATTGACAACACGATTAATACTTAAAGCATTACCAGGGATGGGACTAGAAGAAAAAACCACGGTGTCGCCAGGCATAATTTTCAAATATTTATGAGTACCATTGGAAATACGCGACAAGGCGGCTAAGGGTTCACCTTGACTACCTGTACAAAGGATTAATAGCTGCTCTGGTCGATACAAATTAACATTATTCATGGCAATAATTTGGGAATCTGGACAGCGAATGTAACCATATTTTCTACCAATAGAGACGGTTTTATCCATTGAGCGCCCAACGATGGCGATTTTTCGCTTGAAACGAACAGCGGCCTCAACAATTTGTTGAATACGATGGATATTAGAGGCGAAAGTGGCCACTAGTAAACGACCACGGGTATTTTTAAAAACATCATTAATCTGTTCGACAACTTTACTTTCACTTAAGGATAAACCCGGAACTTCAGCGTTAGTTGAGTCACTTAAAAGTAGAGTAACACCAGCTTTACCAATAGCGGCAATCTTATGAAGATCCATGTGTTGGCCGATAGGAGTTAAATCAATTTTAAAATCACCAGTATGGACAATTCGACCATTAGGTGTATTAATAGCTAGTCCTAAAGAATCGGGAATTGAGTGCGTGACACTAAAGAAATCAATACGCATATCATCAATGGTTAGAGAAGAATCTCCATCAATTTCCTCAATGTTTACTTTTTGACGAATATGAAATTCTTCTAATTTATTTTTGATTAAAGCAGCCGCTAAACGCGGAGCATAGATAATGGGAATATTAACTTTTTGAAGCAGAAAAGGAATCGAACCGATGTGATCCTCGTGTCCATGCGTAATAAGTAAAGCCTTGATTTTATATTGATTAGAAACCAAATAACTAAAATCAGGGATTACATAGTCAATACCGGGCAAATTTTCTTCTGGGAACATTACGCCCGAGTCGATTATTATGATAGTTGTATCATCTTCAACACAGTAAAGATTTTTACCTACTTCACCAAGACCGCCCAAAGCAAACACTGCAGTTTCACTTCGGCTAAAATTGTGCATAAATTGTCGTCCTCCTATTATCTAAGTAAACCAGTTGGTGCTATTCTAACATACAAAAATCTTTTTGACTAGTGTTTTCAATAAAAAAGTGCAAAGTATCGAAAAAACAATTAAAAATCAGCTTTAATCAAACGTTTAAAGGCTAAAATATTTGCTCCTTGATTGAGATCGTATTTATTGCCAAAAGTTTTGGCAGTTTCAAAAATGTCTTCAAAGATTCTTAACATATTCTCTTTAAGCTTTTGATCAACTTCTTGGAATGACCATTGCTCGTTTTTAGCATTTTGAAGCATTTCAAAATAAGAAACAATCACTCCACCAGCATTAGCGGCTTTACTTGGACCAAAGATGATTCTATTATCAACAAGAAAATCCACGGCTTCTTTGGTGCAGGGTTTATTGGCCCCTTCACAAACAGCTAAGCAAGCATTGTTTTTTAATTTTTTAGCGGCCGGAAGATCTAATTCATTTTGCGTGGCGCAGGGTAAGGCAATGTTACAAGGAAAATCCCAAATAGCCTGAGGATCATCAGAGTAAAGACTATTAGGACATGTTTTAAGATATTCCTTAATTCTTCCGCGTTTTTCTTTAATTTTTTGAATGGAAGTTATATTTAAACCTTTTGGGTCGTAGACAAGACTAGAGGAATCCGACATGGCTACAATAATGGCTCCTAGTTCTTGAACTTTTAAAGCAGTATGAATTGCCACATTTCCTGAGCCGGAGATGATAATCTTTTTCTTTTTAAAATCACTATTTAAAAATCTTTTAAGAGCGGCTTCAGTAAAATAGCAAAGACCATAACCAGTTGCTTCTTTTCTTAGGTATGAGCCCCCGTCTTTTAAATCTTTGCCAGTAAAACTGCCTTTTTCGGCTTGGGGATTTAAGCGACAAAACTCGTGATAAAGATAGGAGATTTCTTGACTGCCAACACCAATATCGCCGGCAGGAATATCAATGTCTGCTCCAATATGCGGTGCCAGTTTAGTTATAAAAGTTTCACAGAAGCGTTTGATTTCAGAAGCGCTTTTACCTTTGGTATCAAAATTTGCCCCACCTTTTGCGCCACCTAAATTAAAACCGGTTAAAGCATTTTTGAAACTTTGTTCTAGGGCTAGAAATTTAAAAACAGATTCGTTTACTGATGGATGAAAACGCAGCCCACCTTTATAAGGACCCAGCGTAGAATTAAATTGGATACGATAGCCCTTATTGCTTAAAAGTTGACCTTGATCATCTTGCCAATTGACATTAAAAGTTACAACTTTTTCGGGAATAAATAAAGAAGTTAAAC
>JAAZGG010000041.1 GCA_012511355.1 bacterium
TTTATACATAAATGATTCATACTTTAATTCTAGTTCCACCAATAAAGTTTGTCTAGGATTAAGTGCTACTTTCTCAAATCGAATCAGCTCCATCTTGGGCCTTACTATTTCTGAAAACAAATCATTGATATAAACTTGAACCACTTCTTTGGTGCAAATATGACTTAAGTTTTCTAGTTTAACACTTAATTTGAGGGCCTCACCTTTACTTAGTTTGGTTTTATTTAGTGTCAGAGTGTGATATTTAACTTCACTATAACTTAAGCCATCCCCAAAATAATATAGTGGTGTGTTTGGACTATCTTTATAATTTGAAACATATTGTTCCGTTAAATCATCCGTGTTTCTGGGACGACTGGTAGAAAACTGACGATAAGACATAGGAATTTGACCCACATTAAGTGGAATACTCATGGGTAATCTTCCACTAAAATTGGCTTCACCTAATAATAGTTGTTTGATGGCCTCGCTCATTTGGTTGCCTAAATAAAAGGCAAACACAATTGAATCAAGGTAAGGTTCTACCGCCGTTAGGATTAAAGGTCTTCCTGAATAAACAACCCCAATGACCTTTTTACCATTTTCATGAAGCCGTTTAAGAATTTTAACATCTTCTAACTTAACAGACGGGATTGTCTTAGATTGAGATTCACCAGATTCTCTTTCTCCTTCACCAAAACAATAAATGATTATATCTGCTTCTTCATAAGAGGTTTGATTAGGAAATACTTCTTTTAGGGTTTTATTGTTAGAAATGTGTCCCCCCACCCAACTCCAACTACCATTGGTTCTTCTTGAATCGGCGTACTCGCCCATTAGATGAACCTTCTCATTTTTTAAGGGTAAGTTGTTATTTTTGAGCAAGACAGTAGATTCTATCGCCAATTCTAAATTGGTTCCATCATCATAAAATTGTCGGTCTTGACTGTCCTCTATCAAACCGCGATAAGGATCTTTAAATAAACCTAGTTTTTCTTTGAGTTTTAACACATTTAAAACAGCTTCATCAATCAACTTGAGAATAGAGGGGTCTTTCTCAGCCGCAAGCTTTAAATGTTTACTATAAACATCACTCATCATGTCTATATCTAGTCCTGCTTTAATTGATTTCATAGCCGCACTTAAAGGGCTATCGGCATATTTATGGGCAATCATATTAGCCGTTGAAGCAAAGTCACTTATAATAACCCCATTATATCGATATTGACCTCTTAAAATATCTCTTAATAAATATTTATTTGCTGTAGCGGGAATGCCAAACAAAGTATTAAACGAGGTCATGACAAGTTCTGGATGGGCTTCTAATGTTCTTGCATAAGCAGGCATATAGAAATTAAAGAACGTTTCTTTCGATAAAGTGACCTCATTATAATCTCGTCCTGCCTCAGGTGCTCCGTATCCAGCAAAGTGTTTTAAACATGCAGCAATATTATCTTTACTAAAATCACCTTGATACCCTTTAACGAGTTCATAACCCATTTCACCGGTAAGATAAGCATCCTCGCCATAACCTTCAGTCACTCTCCCCCATCTAATATCTCTTGTGACATCAACCATTGGAGAAAATGTAACATGAATTCCACTGCTTGCTGCTTCTTTAGCAGCGATAGAAGCCGCTTTTCTCACTAAGTTTCTATTAAAACTAGCTCCTTGAGCTAATGGTACAGGAAAAATTGTATGACAGCCATGAATAACATCACTCATAAAA
>JAAZGG010000042.1 GCA_012511355.1 bacterium
CTATAAAGATGTTGAACTTTTAAAGAACTTCATCTCAGCCAATGGTAAAATTACACCAAGAAGAGTAACAGGCACCAGCGCTAGGTATCAAAGAATGCTAGCCGTTGCTATTAAAAGAGCGCGACAAATGGCCTTATTACCCTACGTTGTTGAATAATTGAATTAAAGCCTTGCATAAGCGAGGCTTTTTTGTTTGTGTTTTTAACTTTCTTTTGTTAAATATCGATGAATATCACTATTTTTAGTGATATTTTTTTCTATTTAGACTATAATAAAGCATTGAAATGGTGGAGGATGATTTATGTTTGATCTAATAAAGGGTTCAAAAATAAGATGGTTAATAATCTATATTATCGAAATCGTTTTAGTTGGAGTATATATTGCCGCTAATAGAACGTTAGGTGATGAGTATTCATTTTTCAAAAGCGATACGTTTGTTTTTATCCTTCTTGGATTATTAATGATACTTCCTATGTATGCGGGTTTCTTTTCTGTTCGTTCTTTTGAAAAAGCGGTTCGTAAGAATTACATAACAATCACGAACACTTTAGGTGCAGATATTTCAGAAGCATATTCTTTTGGTGAAATGGGATTAATCATTTACAATGATAAACGTGAAATAATCTGGTCTTCTAACATTTTTACAGAAAGAGGAATCAAGGTTTTAGGTTTGACTATTGATCAGCGCTTTCCTAATCTCAAGGCTTTTTTTGAAAATGGTGATGGCAAGCAAGCCCCGGAAACCTTAAGAGAAAAAGTTAATCAAAGAATATATGAAGTTATGCAGTTAGCAGAATTAAATGTTTTAATTTTTAAAGACATTTCAGAGGTGGATAATCTTTATAAGTTAAGAAAAGACGAAGCACCAGTTTTCACGATGATTTTACTTGATAATCTACTTGATGTGGCTAATATTGCGGCCGACGATGAATATGTACAAATTGAGGCTTTAATTAGAAAAACGATTGCTGATTGGAGCAAAGAATTTAATGTTGTTATCAAAAAGATTAAAGAAGATTCGTATTTTGGAATAATGTCTGAAGAATCTTACGTCAAAATTCGGGATGGAGAATTTAAAATTATAAACGATGTTAGTAAATTAAGTTCTCATCGAGACATTGTCTTTACTATCTCCTTAGGTTTTGGTCGAGGAATTCAAAATTTTTCGAAATTATCAGAACTTGCGGCAGCGGCCATTGATGTTGCTCAAAGCCGAGGCGGTGGACAAGTGGTTGTCAACAACTTTGGCGGAAGAATGGAATTCTTCGGGGGTGCAGGAACAGAAGTCAAAATGCGGCGCAACGCTGTACGAAATAAGGTTTTGGCTCAATCTTTCTTTGCCCACGTCCAAACATATCAATCAATATACATTCTAGTTCATACTGAAGCAGATTTTGATGCAATTGGAGCAGCCTTAGGTATTGTAGCGATCGCCAATGCCGCTAATCGACCAGCAGTAATTGTTTATGATGAGAAACAGGTTGAAGTTAAAGCGCGCATGATGCTTAAGGAACTGTTTTCTAAAAACGAATTGCATATTTACTCTTTATCTCGAGCTAAAGCCATTGAAAGAATCAATTCACCATCTTTGGTAGTAGTTGTTTACGTCAATAGAGCTAGTATAACAACAGCGCCAAAAATTTTAGAAATTGCCAAAAACGTTGCGGTTATTGATCACCATCGTAAGGCAG